>JACQOY010000071.1 GCA_016207765.1 Deltaproteobacteria bacterium
GGAGGTAACGTGACCGTCGATCCCGGTGAATCGGCGATCGTCGACCTCGATGAAGACGGCGACGGATATTATGTCGATACCAACGGCGACGATATATGCGGCGAAACATCGGAGACCGGTAAAACCGGCCGTCGCAGAGTTTCCGGAGCTTCCAAAGCAAGGAAAGCTACCATGAATGACTGCGACTGCGACGATACCGACGCAACCATCCACCCCAACGCCGATGAAATCTGCGATGACAATATCGATAACGACTGCGATGATTCAATTGATGAAGGATGTGAAGAACCCACCATAACCGACGCCGACGGTGACGGTTACGCCCCCGATTCCGACGGTGACGGCACCTGTGATGACGGTTCCACCGATACCTGTGACTGCAATGACAGCGCTGAAGACATAGATGGAGACGGTGTCGCCGATGGTTACGACATCAGTCCAAAGGCTGACGAAGTCTGCGAAGACGGCATCGATCAAAACTGCGACGGCGTCGACGCCTCCTTCGGCGATTCATGGTGCAATACAGATGCCGACGGCGACGGTCACTATGCCGAGTCGGTCGGCGGCGATGACTGTGACGACACCGCCGATGATCTCGACCTGGATGGAGAGGCCGACGGATACGCCATCAATCCCTCTGCCGATGAATCGGCGGACACCGAGGGATCTTGCGAAGACACGATTGACAATGATTGCAACGGTTACATTGATACCGATGATGATAAATGTCCCGACGAAACCAGTGTGGACGACGACGGCGACGGTTTTTCGGAAGATGGAACCGTCGGCGGCGCTGAAGATTGCGACGACGACGACGCCTCGGCCAACCCCGACGCCGCCGAAAAATGCGACGAGGTGGACAACGATTGCGATGGCTCCACCGACGAAACCTGCGTGGGCGAGACAACCGACGACGATGATGGCGACGGCTTCTGCGAAGATGACGAAGCCTGCACCGACGAAACGGTGGCTCCGGGTGATTGCGACGACTCAACCGAAACCATCAATCCCTCCGTTGTCGATGTCTGCGACGGCGTGGACAACAACTGCGACGGAACGGTCGATGAAGGATGCATCGGCGACCCCGATGTCGATGACGACGGCGACGGTTTTACCGAAAATGCGGGCGATTGCGACGATGCCAACGCCGAGGCCTTTCCCGATGCGGAAGAATCCTGCTCGGACAGCGTGGATACCGACTGCAACGGCATGGACGATACCCTCGATCCTCTTTGCGCCGAGGATCTTCCAGGTGGATCCGGCGCTTCAAGCGGTTGCGGGTGCGATATGACGGCAAGCGACGGCCACACAAACTATTTCGAATTGATTTTGGGTCTGCTGGCGCTGGCCTCAACCCGAATTCTAAGAGCCAGAAAATCCTTGGGGGCTTAAAAAAGTACTTAGGCCCCTCAATCAGGGTGTTCCTCTTGTCTTAAGGCGGGATACCCATCCAAAACCCCTTCGGCATTTCCGCCGAAGGGGTTTTTTGTCCCAAGGAAACCCTTTTAGGGTTGTCATCATGCGGACATCCATGTAATTTTGGGGTCTCATGCCTCCACACCCCGACATCAAAATTGACTTCAACCGCGCCATGGCCGAAAATGTCGGGGAAGACAACGGCATCGATATCCAGCGTCTCTTCGAACTGGAAGCTCAAACCCAGGAAATCCATAATGGGATTCAGGCCATGCGGGGAATGGGGCAAATTCCTTTTTTTCACCTCCCGTCCGACGATGATCTATTGAACAAAGTCCAAAACGCCGCCAAGAAATACTCCGGAAAGACAAGGGACATCGTGGTTCTGGGAATCGGCGGCTCCGCTCTGGGGGCGTCCAGCCTTTTTTCCGCCATCAACGGCCCATATGCAAATTTGAAACCGAAAAAACCGCGCCTCTTTGTCTGCGACAATATCGATCCCGAGGCCTTTATCGATTTGACCCACATCGTCCATCCAACAAAAACCCTCTTCGTCATTGTCAGCAAATCGGGTGTTACCTCCGAAACACTGGCCCAGTACCTGTCCCTGCGGAAACTGAAAGGAAAACGGAATTATTTTATCATCACCGATCCGCACGAGGGGGCGCTTCGCCAATGGGCCCTTTCGGAAAAAATTCCCTCCCTGGAGGTTCCAACGGGGGTAGGGGGGCGATATTCGGTCTTCTCGGCCGTGGGACTTTTCCCCCTGGCTCTGGCCGGCGTTGATATCACCGAACTCTTGTCCGGAGCCCGGCAGATGGATAAGCGCTGTCAAAAAAATCACGTCTGGTCCAACCCGGCCGCCATGCTGGCCCAGGTTTTTTATCTGGCCTTGCAAGACAAGAAGAAATCAGAGCTCGTCTTCATGCCTTACTCCGATCATCTCCACCCGGTGGGAAACTGGTTTGTCCAACTCTGGGCCGAAAGCCTGGGAAAACAATATTCGTTGAAAGGGGAGGAAATCTACTGCGGTCAGACCCCTATCCCCTGCAGGGGAGTGAGCGATCAACACTCCCAGCTTCAGCTTTTTGCCGAAGGGACCAACGACAAGATTTTTTTCTTCGTTGTCCCGGAAAAATGGCGGCGCGACCTTAAAATGGGAAAAATTTCCGAGAAGCAGTCGGAAATCGCCTTCCTCCAAAACCGAAAAATGGGGGAACTCCTCCACACCGAATGGGCCGCAACTGAGCGGGCCTTGACCGAGGCCAAAAGGCCCAACCTGACCCTTTTTATTCCGGAAATAACCCCCCATGCCCTGGGCCAACTCTATCAATTGTTGATGAGCACCACTGTCTACGCCGGAGGGTTGTTGAACGTGAACCCGTTTGACCAGCCCGGCGTGGAGCGAACCAAACAAGTCACCCGCGAATTGATGAAACAAAGAGAATTGGGGGGATTGAATGAGTTGATCAAGGGAAGGGGAGGGGAGGAGAAATATTGGGTGTAGGGGCGTAATGCATTACGCCCCTACCCGACCCAAACCGACCGTCTCTTTCGCAGTAAATCGAAAATAATTTCCTGAATATTCATCCGAACCTTCTCCGACAACTTGTGAATAAGGAGTTCGTCGTCCATCGCCTTGGGTCCGTAGGAATCGAACCGGATCGGCTCCCCGAAATGGATCGACCATTTTGAGGGAAGCGGAATACAGCCGAGTAGCCCCAACAAAGGAAAGGTAGGGGTGATTGGGATGTAGGGAACCCCGATGGTCTTTGCCAGAATGTTCGATTTCATCATGATGGGATGAATCTCCTCCGCTCCCACAACCCCCACGGGAATCAGCGGCGCATTGGTTTTCATGCAGAGTTTGATAAAGCCGCCTCTGCCGAAGCGCTGAAGCTTGTAGCGCTCGCGGTAAAGTTTGCCGATTCCCTTCACCCCCTCCGGAAACACAATCACCAGATGGCCCGCATTGAGAAGAAGTTCGGCATTTTCCGGACAGGCCCGCACCCCTCCTATCCGGTACATGAAGGTTCCCAAAATGGGCATGTGATAAACGAAATCCTCCACCAGAAACCGGGCGTCCTTGCGCCTTGGGTGTTCGTTAAGGATGGATGTCTTGATCATGGCGCCGTCGTAGGGAACGGTGCCCGAGTGGTTGGCGACAATGAGCGCCTTCCCCTCATCCGGAATATTGTTGATCCCCGTGACACTGATTCGCCAGTATTTATGGTAAAGAAAATCAAAAAGCGGCTTTATTTTCTCAACGAGCCGGCGGTCCATCCCGAAAGGATCAACTTCCTCCTCGTATTCCGCGCTCCCCAGCCGCCCCAAAACCGTTTTGTAGAAATCAAGGGAGAGAAGCTTGATCAGCTGGGAGGTCTTGTCCTTGATGACTTTAACGGCATCCTTTTCTTTCCGCTGATGGGCCTCCCGGCGCGAAAGCTCGTCCAGTGTTTTCTGCATCCGCCCTTCGAGCTGTTGATAAAGGGCGTTAAGATCGGTCTGGATGTTTTTTTCGTCGAACGCGATGTTTTTGGTGTGAAGCAGATCGCGGATATCCTTGTTTAAATGCGAAATGGAATCGCGAAGCTCGGTTTCGATCCGGCCGATTTTCTTCTCCAGCCGTGCGGCCAAGCGGGAGAAGTCGTCTTGATCATCCTTTTTTGACTTCAGGGGAAGAACGTGAAGATTCGGCGTTTCTTTTTTGTTTAAATCTTCCGGCATGATTTTGTACGGGCGCACAGCCGTGCGCCCCTACGCCTCGATTAATCTTACCTCTCTTAACCTCTCGGCCCCGACAAAACTCAAAAGGGCCTCCTTGGTCGAAAACCGGGGAACAAAACCAAGCCCTTTTTTCGCCTTCGCCCCGTCGGCCACGCAAAGATAGCGGAGGAAATCGACATGCGACGCCGGGGCCGGGGAAATATCGGCCAGCCACAAGAGCTGAACCATTGTTTTAAAACCCATCTGCGGAAGCCTCAAGTTCATTTTTCCGCAGATTTTGATCACGCGCGAGAGGGGAAGCACCCCGTCCCCCACGATGTTGAAAATGCCGGGAGCATCTTTTTCGATCGCCAGCATAAAGGAGCGGATAAGATCGTCCTCATGAACAAACTGCACCAGCGGGTCAAAACCCATCATCGTGGTCACAAAAGGGCGGCGGAGGTAATTGGTTTTGTAACTCTGGATGGTCGGGCCCAAAATGGTGCAGGAGCGCAAAATGGTGACTACACGGTCGGGATACTTGGCGGCAAATTTGAGCCCCTGTTTTTCGGCGTCGATCTTGTCGGCCAGAAACTGGCTCTGCCGGTCTCCCCGCGGCGGATGAACATTCTCCTGAAGAAAATTCGGGTTGGTGGGAAAAGCCCCGTACACGTCGGTTGTTGAAGCCAGAATAACTTTTCGGACCCGAGCTTCCGCGCAGGCGGTCATCACGTACAGTGTTCCAATGGAGATCAGTTCGTGGGCAACCGACGGATTTTTGGGGGGCGTGATGGGAAAAGCGCAATGAACCAGGGTGTCGCACCTCTCGCTTTTAAGAATTTCGGCCAGCTTGCTGTCCGCAAGCGTTTCGATCAGGTCGAGTTTGTAAAATTTGGTTTTTTTCGTATCGGGAGGGGGTTTCCGGGCGTCGATGGCCACAATGGACGAATAACGGGGATCGGCCTCCAGGGCCTTGATGATGCGCGACCCCTTGAAGCCGGAGGTCCCCGTAACCACAATGGTGCCGTGGGGAGTATCCGCCGATTTTGTTTTTTTTCTTTCTACCGCCATACGAATCTCCCCTCCTTTGTAAGGAGGGGCCGGGGGAGGTAGAGGGATGGCGATACCATCATCGTCTCTACCCCTCCCAACCTCCCCTTACAAAGGGGAGGAGGAACATTTTGCCCGCCGGTAAAAATACCAGGTCACCAGAAAAATCGCGCCGTCGGTCGCCTAACCGACAAAATAGGCCAGCGCCCGTTCGCCAAAAACAAAAAAAACAAAAAAGAAAAAGGTGGAAACAAACTTCGACACCAGTATCGGCGGCACAACGAAGAAATGCCTGGCGATGTCTATTTGGCCCCAATAACACAAAAAAACAAGGGTGATCATGAGAGAAAGGGTCAGAACCAGCCAGAACTTTTCCTGGGCAGGGGGCAACAGGGGAAGCGCCGGGAAAAACCTTTCCGAAATCCGGTTGATTTTTGAGAGCAGTTCACCGCCAAAAAACAAAAAGAC
>JACQOY010000068.1 GCA_016207765.1 Deltaproteobacteria bacterium
CTTCCACGGCTGGATGGACATGGGGGCGAGTTTTGAATTTTTCTGCCGGGAACTCGAATCCGATTTTTACTGCATCGCCCCCGATCTGCGCGGATTTGGCAAAAGCGGCCACACCAAAGATCCACTCGGTTATTTTTTCTATGAATATGTCGCCGATCTGCACGAGCTTTTCAACAAGCTGGCGCCGGACGAAAAAATACGGGTACTCGGGCATTCGATGGGAGGGAATATCGTCTCCCTCTACGCCGGCACCTTTCCCGAGCGGGTGAGCCATTTTGTGAACGTCGAAGGCTTCGGCATCCAGGATATGCCGCCATCGATGGGGCCTGAGCGGATGCGGCAATGGATTGAAAGTCCGGCCGACAAAGGGTTTAGGGTCTACAAAAAAATACCCGAACTGGCTGATCGCCTGATTCAGGCAAATCCACATCTCCCGATGAAACGGGCTCTTTTTCTCGCCCGATATCTCAGCAAAAAAGTGAAGGGGGGTTATGTGATTGCCGCCGACCCAAAGCACAAGATGAAAAATCCGTATTTGTTTCAGCTTAGGAACATTTATTCCTTCTGGGAAAAAATCGGGGCAAAATGTCTTCTCGTCTCGGCGGAGCATACGGAAATGGGGGAGTGGATGGGAGGGGAAGAAAATCTTCAAAAAGAAATAGCCGGGCGTTACGGCCGTTTTCCCGCCGGTTCGCAGACGGTTGTGATGAAAGATTGTGGCCACATGATCCACCACGAAAAACCTTCGGTGCTGGCGCGACTTGTAAAAGATTTTTTAAAATGAGTGAAGCGATTAGGCCCATTAATCGCTTCACAAAATGAAGCAATTATTGTATCCTTCCAGGCATGCGTTATATCTGGCAGGAAAAGAGTTGGCCCCGTTTGACGTGGGATTCCAAACGCCTCATCGAACCGCTGGGGAAGGCCCGTCGCGCGCAGGGGGAGCTTATCGCCAGGGTCTCGGCGCTTGGCCTTGCCTCAAGGCTTGAGGCCCAAGCCGATCTTGTCTCCGAAGAGGCGTTAAAAACGGCGGCCATTGAAGGAGAAAAACTCAATCCCCTGTCGGTTCGCTCATCCGTTGCAAGGCGCCTGGGGTTGCCCACAGCGGGTCTTCCTCCGACACAACGTGCCGTTGACGGCTTGGTGGAGGTGTTGCTCGATGCCACCGCAAATTACGACAAACCCCTTACGTGCAAGCGAATCAAAGGATGGCAAGCGGCTTTATTTCCAACCGGTTATTCAGGTTTTCATCGCATCGCAGTGGGGAGGTGGCGAAAGCACGATCCAATGCAGGTGCTCTCCGGACCCATCGGGCGGGAGAAGATCCACTTTGAGGCCCCTCCTTCCAACCGGGTGGAAAAAGAGATGGGGAAATTTCTTGTCTGGTGGAATAAAAGCATCAAGGAAAGTCCCGTGGAAGGCTTGATCCGGGGGGGAATGGCCCATTTTTATTTTGTCGCCATTCATCCTTTCGAGGACGGCAATGGCCGGATTGCGCGGGCATTGACCGACATGGCCCTGGCCCAGGACGAAAAAATGTCTGACCGATTTTACAGCTTGTCTTCCCAAATTATGACAGAGCGGGATGCCTATTATGCGGTTCTCGAAAAAACTTCGAAAGGGAATGGCGATATTACGGAGTGGCTTCTCTGGTTTGTTTCCTGTGTCGAACGAGCGATTGGCCGATCGGAAAAACTTCTTGAGAGAATACTGGGCAAGGTTAAATTTTGGCAGGACCACGCCGCGACGTCCATCAATGCCCATCAGCGCAAGGTAATCAACCGATTACTCGATGCCGGAGAGGGAGGTTTTGAAGGGGGCCTGACGACCCGCAAGTACGTTTCGCTTGCCAAAGTCAGCAGGGCCACCGCCTACCGTGAGATGGATGACCTGGTCGCCAAGAAAATACTGGTCTCAAACTCATCCGGCGGGCGGAGTACGAGTTATCGGTTGGTTTGGAAGTAACGGCGTTTTCTGGAGTTGTCTTTGGAGTTTGCAAACCGCCGTTGTTTCCTTTATACTGCACGTTCAAGTCAAACAAAGGGGGTTCTGTGAAAAAAAGTTTTTTGGGATGTTTGGCGGTCGGTGTCGTTCTGATTATGTCGGCTTGCAGTTCTTCGTCTTCGTCCGATGCGGGGAATAACGAGGCGGCATCAGGGCTCCAGTTTAATGCCGCCGGCGATTTTGACAGCTCGGCCAGCGCCGCCGCGGCCCTCATTCGGGGGGTAACCACGGGGGAGTGCGCCGACCTGGAAGATAATCCCACGATGGACGATCCCATACTGGAAGACGGGCTCGATTGCGATGAAGACGGCGGTATTGTGGCCCATGTTACCCCCAGCCGATATGCCCTTGCCTTCAAGAGGGCGATCCTTGTGCCGGCGGATGTGGAGGGGGAAGATGCCGAATCGGTCGATCTGATTGCCGATACGGGAACCCTTGCCTTGTCCGAGGTGGTCGATTTCACGGAGGACGACACCGAAGAGTCGGTCATCAGCATCAGCTCCGCCGATCTGCCGGCAGGAACCTACAGCGGCGTCGAGGTGGAGCTGTACTATTTCCAGCTCACCTTTTCGGTGGCCGGTGTGGAGCAGAACGTCCGTGTCTACATGAGTGATGATGATTTTGAGGACGAAGGAAGCCTCGGTCATCACCAGGGGGATATCACCTTCATTAACGACAATGGCACCCCCGCCGATTACTCGGATGATACTGAAGAGGGATGGGTTGATGACACTTGGCTTGCCGAGAATCTGACCGACACGCGCGGCGAGGCGCAAAACGGCGCGGGAGGGGTTGATGACGAAACCGGCCATGACCGCGGTTTTTTTGGGAATGAGGAACTATGGGGGCAGGAAGAACTGGATCAGGGGGCCGGACAGGATATTTATGTTGAGACCCTGGATTTTGATGAACCGCTGGTGATCGATCCCGAAGTTCTTACCACCATTACCGCCACCTTCTCCGTGGCCGATACCTTCTACTACGAGGACTTCGCGCCGCAAAATACCGCTGACTTTCCCGGTTTCTATCCGGGAGATGGGGGGGAGGCGGGTGCGGATACCGAGGAATGGGCCCCTCTGATACCCACGGCGGAGATCGAGACGACAACTTCCTCTTAGGAGGTTGTTTTCTCAATCCATACAAGAAAATCGTGATTGCCGTCCGTAATCGGCAGGGCCACAATGCAAGGGCAGTCGTAACTGTGAAGTGATTTTGCTTTTTCGATCAATTTTTTGACCAGCGTTTCCCTCGTTTTGGCGATCAGAACCGTTTCCTTCGCTTCCTCAATTTTTCCCTCCCACCGGTAGATGGAATTCATGCCGTCGATAATATTCACGCAGGCGGCCAGCCGCTCCTCCACAAGGGTGCGACCGATTTTGTCGGCCTCAGTGCGGTTGGAGCAGGTAATATAGACTACTGCGTAGCGCATATATAAAGTGACACTTTAAAGCATATGGGCCGTGGAAAAAAGTGTTATTCTGTTTGTGCCCAGACAAGAGGTTCAAAACCATTTTTTCTTCTTGAAAAAGGCGAGCATGAAAAGAACCAGCAAACCCATGCCGGTCATCACGGCGGGATAGCCCCACCACCAGCGAAGTTCCGGCATATATCCAAAATTCATCCCGTAAATGCCGACAATAAACGTCAGCGGCAAAAAAATCGTGCCGATTACGGTAAGCACCTTCATGATCTCATTCATCCGGTTGGCGTTTCCGGAGAGATAGATGTTCACCAGTTCGGCAAGCGTGTCGCGAAATGTTTCGATGATATCCATCGTCTGGACGGCGTGATCGTAAATATCCCGAAAATAGACGAGGGTGTTCCGGTGAATAAGAGGCGATTCACCGCGTTCCAACTGGCCGATCACTTCCCGGAGAGGCCATACCGATTTGCGGAGAAAGATAAGCTCCCTTTTCAACCGATGCACTTCCTGCATCGTCTTGGAAGAGGTCTTTGCCGAAATTTCCGTTTCCAGATCCTCGATTTTGTCCCCCATCTTCTCAAAGACCGCGAAATAATTGTCGATAATGGCATCCATCAGTGAATAGGCCAGATAATCGGCCCCCATTTTTCGGATCGTTCCTTTGCCGGCGCGAATCCGTTCCCGGATCGGGTCAAAAACATCGCCGACCTCTTTTTCCTGAAATGAAATGACATAATTTTTGCCGAGGATGAGGCTGACCTGCTCGGCAACAATTTCCTTTTTGTGTTCACCGTTATAGAGCATTTTCAGGACCACATAAAGATAGTCGTCGTGGTCTTCTATTTTGGGGCGCTGGTCGGTGTTCAAGATGTCTTCCAGAACGAGGGGATGAAGATCGAACACGGCGCCGATTTTCTGGACGACATCGGCATCGTGAACACCATCGACGTTTATCCAGGTAATTCCCGGTTTGTTTTTGTATTCCGCGCAGGAGGTCGAATAGGGGATTTCTTTTTCCTCAAAACCGTCTTCGGTAAAATTGAATGCGGTGATTTTGACCGTTTCGGACTTTCTTTCACCGATGTGGATGAGAGAGCCGGGAGGGAGGCCCGCCTTTTTCGAGCGTCTTTTCATCAGTTGGGACATGATGATTCTATTGTACAAACCCTGCTGATCTTGTCATGTAATTAATTGATGAAAATTCTCATTGCCGGATGCGGGTATGTGGGGTCGGCTCTGGCTGTGCGTCTTCTGGAAGAGGGGCACGATGTCTGGGGGCTTAAACGGCATTCAGCCGGACTGCCTTTGGGGATAAAACCGGTTGTGGCCGATCTCGCCTGTGTCGATTCGCTCACATCTCTTCCGTCGAATCTCGACTCTGTTTTTTATCTCGCGTCGGCCGACGCGATTGATGATTCGGCTTACCGGGCGGCCTATGTCGACGGCATCAAAAACCTGGTGACCGCCCTAAAGGGGCAGACGATCAGGCGGTTTTTCTTTATTTCAAGCACCCGGGTTTATTCTCAGAAAAACGGGGAGTGGGTGGATGAGGCCACTGCGACCAATCCCGTAACCTTTGCGGGACAACGCCTTTTGGAAGGGGAGCAGATTGCGCTTAATGCCCCATGGTCCGCCACGGTTGTGCGATTCGGGGGAATTTACGGTCCCGGAAGGGCCGGATTAATCGACCGGATTCGCGAGGGGAAAACGATTCTCAAGGAAGGACCGCCGGTTTACACAAATCGGATTCATGTCGACGATTGTGCCGCTGTTCTGCATCATCTCATGACCCTGAAGAGTCCCGCAGACCTCTATCTTGCCGTCGATTGCGAACCGGCTGAACAGAAGGAGGTCTATGGCTGGATTGCGGCCCGTCTTGGCGTTCCAGCCCCTGTTGTCGGCAAAAAAGAACCCACCGCCTACGAGTCTCGCGGTGAAAGCAATAAACGATGCCGAAATAACCGACTCCTTGCCACGGGCTATAAATTTCTTTACCCCACTTTTCGGGAGGGGTATGGGAGTCTGATATGAACAAGAAAGATCTTCTTCCCGATCCCTTTAAACAATTTCGACTCTGGTATGACGAGGCCTGCGGCCACAAGGCGATAGAGCTTCCGTGGGCCTGTTGTCTTTCGACCATTAGCGAAGACGGTTTTCCGGACGGACGGATGATGCTTTTGAAAGAAGCGGATGACCGGGGTTTTGTCCTCTACACGAATGCCCAATCCCCCAAGGGAAAATCACTGCTCGGCAACAAAAAGGGGGCGCTGACTTTTTACTGGGAAGATTTTCGGAGGCAAATCCGCGTTCAGGGGGAGGCGGAACAGGTTACCCCTGCCGAGGCCGACGCCTATTTCGTGTCCCGGCCCCGCGAATCGCAGATCGGCGCGTGGGTCTCTCAACAGAGCCAAAAGCTTGAGAGCCGGGAAGTCCTCGATAAAAAGTTCGGGGAATATTCAAAAAAATTTGAAGGAAAAGAGGTTTCCCGCCCCCCGTACTGGACCGGATTTCGCATCATTCCGGCAAAAATCGAATTCTGGCAGGAACGCGACAACCGGCTTCATGACCGGTTTTTGTACACGCGGACAAAATCGGGCGATTGGAAGATTGAAAGATTGTATCCGTAGGGGTTTGGCAAATCTCTTGTTCAATGCGATTTGAGAATAACGTGGTGTCTGCGGTTATCAAACGTAATTTTGTAGCGGTCAAAAAGGTCCAATCCCAAAATATTAAAGCCGACTTTAAGCCTGCTTGAAAATCCGATGTTCATTAAGAATCGATTTTTACCTACCTGTAGAGACACCTTGTGCAGATAGAAAGGAAGCGAATCGCCATCCCCCACCACGGCAAGCATCCTGGTGCCGGTCGTCAGACTTAATCCCAAAAGATCGGCAACAGAATCGTCAAATATGGAATAGAAGGCGCCTGAATCCAGATATGCATTTACTTTCCACCACTGGTCTTTTTGACCCTTGATGCCGACAGGAATAATTGGAAGGCTCCGTCCCCGGTGGTAGGAGTAGGGAAAAACTAAAGCAGGCATATCAGTTCTTTTTTGGTTGGAACTTTAAAGAGGTAGAGCTGTTCCGGCTTTTCCAGTTTGGCTTTTTTGATCACTTGCATCGGTGTTTTTCCGCGGGCAAGAATCTTGCCGCTGAGAATCCCGACATAATAACCGCCGTATCTTTTGACCAGATCGTCAAAATGCCTGGCGGCCCATTTTTCATCCTGGTGCATCACAAATTCAATCCTAGCAGACAGTCTCGCGATAATAAAGGCCATTTTTACCAATAAAGATACTCCTCCGCATAATCCTCCGCCAAATCGCGCAGGTCGCCGGCGCTCATGTCGCAAATGATCCTCTCCAGTTCGCGGATGACGGCGTCGAACCGGACGGGATCTGATTCAAAAACGGTCTGGAGGGTTTCGTCGTCGGTCAAAAGCCTTGAATCGCGGGCGAGGTGGCCGAAAAAATAGAGACACCCGCGGCCATGACTTGTGTAGGCAACGCTTTCCGGGCGTCCGGCGTAGGCCGTTTTCATGACGATGGGCGAAGAGCCCGCCTGCTTGTAGAACAACAGGATGCTGAAAACAAAAAGGGTGGAAAAGGGGTCTTCGCTGTGGGCAATCTGCATTAGCGAAGAATAGACTTCGTCGTTCTTCAATCCAAAAACATTTGCCGTGACATGGGCCAGCTCGTGCTGATGGACCGCCTCCAAAAGATTCCTGTAAAAATCTTCCTCTGTCTCCAACGGGCTGTTGAATAAAAGAGAGGGCAGGGGATGTTGCCTGGCCACCTTGTCAATCTTGGCCGGGTCGTTCTTCATGGCGGCCAGCTCGCGCGCCTTGCCTTCGATGGTATCAACCACGACCACGGCCCCTTCGAACCGGTCGGCAGTGGGGTTTGGCGAAAAACCGCCAATGTCGGTATAAGAGGTGGCGATTCCAATGTTGGGCGGCAAGAGGGCTTGAACGGACGGAAACTCGTTTAAGGCATTTCTGACATAAAAGGTCGCCACATCCTGGACGGGATACTGGTCGGCCACCTCGACCCCCTCGATTTTTACCGGCATGGCAACCCACTGGAATGCGCCCGCCCCCGGCACCTCGTTTGGCACCAGCGCATAACCGGCCGGCAGAAAAAACTGCCGATTGAGATCGGCAATGGTCCGCCGAAGTTTGGTCTCGTCGCGGTCGATCAGCGCACGGATCAGATCCCAATTATAGGAGTACATCTCTTCGCAGTACCCATTGGGATCCATGATCCCTTTGGTTTGAGGGGCAGTCGTGGTCGATGATGGGTCAAGCAGAAGCCGGTTGATATCGCCGATGCGCCTGTCGAGCAGATAGTGAGGCGAGGCCCAATATTCGAACTGATAATAGGGCAAATCTTCACGGTTCAGCCCGGTCGCCTCTTCCCACAACTCGCCGACCGTTTTGGCAACGGGGGCTGTTTCCCGCACATAGCAAAGGGCGAAGAAGTTGAAGAGGGCATCGACAATTTCGGGCGCTGTCTGCACCAGCCCGTGCCAGATCGGTTTGTCGTAGATTATTCCGGCCTGCTCTTCTCTGGAATTCCGAAGGAGGGTAAAGATAAGCTTTTTCAATTCGTCGGGGCCATAGGCTTGCTGGTAGTCGCGGAGCATTTGGCGCCCTTCATCGCTTGTGGCGATTGTTTTCAAGAATGGGTAGGCTTCACAGAAAAAGCCGCCGCCGTTCGAATCAGTACTGGCACGTATAGTGATGAAGTCTTCGTGTCGGATTTCCTTCAGAATTTCCGGATGAGAATAGAAATCCTCAAGGGTCATAAAAAACATGCCATGGCCATCCGGAGCAAAGGCAAAAGGGGTGAAGGTTTCATTATCTATTTTCTGAAAGCGGCGCTGGATGATCAAAAATTCTTCCCATGTGATGGGGACTTGGACATTGGTCTCATAAATGCGATCCATCAGTTCACCCTCTTCGGGTGACATCTTATTATCCGCACCTCCCCCCACAAATAGTTGCTGGAATCGTCGGTCCGATGTCTTCGGGGAGAGGAGTTCCGCCAGAAAGGCCTCTGCGGCCTTTTGTTCTTCGTCAAGGAAAGTTTCGGTTGGATTTCCGAGAATGACCTCCCCCTCTTCATCAGTCAGATCGAGATTTGCTACCGGAATTTTTCCCAACTCGAGAAGATACGTGATAGCCTGTCCAAATTCATAAGACAATTTGTTATCAGATTTGTAGTAATAAAAAATTTTATCACTTAAGTCATCAAATGAGTCAACATCCATTCTGTGCCAATCCACTCCATAACTTGTCAGCCTTTCTTTCAGCGCGGCATCAAATGGCCTTGCCCCCAGTGCGATGAGGCAGAGCCCGATTCGGAGCAAAAGTTCCTCTTGTTCCCGATTCTCCGCCGTCTTTGGCAAAGCGTTCTCCCATTCCATCAAAAAATCGGCCAATAGCCTCGTCGTGGGATCAAGCAGGGGGTTGAGGCCTGTCAGTAGATTGATGTAGTTATCTAACGGCATAAGGGAAATTCCCTCAACCTTTTCCGGCCGAAGGGTCGCGGCGACATAATAGGGGTCAAAAAAGGGCTCGTATTTTTGGAATAAGCTTTCGGGAACCAGATTTTTTATTTCATCCGGAACCGGCAGACGGTTTTTTGAGATGTCGGCAATCTGGCGGGGGAGGGCGTCATGGTTTGCAAACAGGCCCCCTCTGCCGGTCACCCGGTTGAAATGAAGATCGGCCTTCTGAAAAAAGCCGGTTGGATTCCGGATGAACTTATCCTCCGTGTCGGGTGCGACATTGGGATTCACATCCAAAAGAAGCGTTTCCCCCCGGATACCCGAAAGTTTTACCTCGCAGATTTGGCCTGTGGATGGGTCGTAGAATGGTTGCGAAGGGCCGCCGTGATCCCACCCATCTTCCACCAAGTGAGAATAGTCCCAGAGGAGGGGAGAATAAGCTGATTTTGAAAGGTCAGATGCCATCGTCAGTATTATCGGCAAAGGGTGGAAAAAGTTGCTAAAAATTGGTGAAAAATTTATTAATTTCCGTTTGATTAAAAAGATTAATAATTAAAGATAGATAGGAATATAGACTGGGGCCAAATAAGGCACAGTGATGAAAACCCGATTAATTTCCGAGAACGTAATTAAACACCAGCGGCGCCACGATGGAGGCGTCCGATTCGATGATAAACCGCGGCGTGTCGCTGTCCAGCTTTCCCCACGTTATTTTTTCGTTCGGGACCGCGCCGCTGTAGGAACCGTACGATGTGGTCGAATCGCTGATCTGGCAGAAGTAGCTCCAGTAGGGGACTTTTTCCTTCTAGTCCTGGTTGATCAGCGGGACCACGCAAATGGGAAAATCGCCCGAAATCCCGCCGCCGATCTGGAAAAAGCCGATCGGCTTGGAGGAATGTTCCCGGTACCACTGGATTAAGTGGGCCATCTGTTCGAGGCCGCTTCGCACCACATTAAAACGTCCGATATTCTTTTTTAGGATGTTGGCGACAAAGATGTTCCCCAGCGTGGAATCTTCCCACCCCGGGGTGTAGATGGGTATCTTTTTTTCATGGGCCGCCAAAACCCAGGAATTTTTCGGATCGATTTCGTGGTGTTTTGATATCTCGCCGGCCTCAACCAGCTGATACATGAATTCGAACGGGAAGAAGCTTTTTCCCTCCTTGTCGGCCTTCTGCCAGAGCTTTAGGACCTGTTTTTCGATCCGGCGCATTGCCTCCTCTTCAGGAATGCAGGTGTCGGTCACCCGGTTCATGCCCCGATCGCGAAGGCTCACCTCTGCTTCCGAAGTCAAATGACGATAGCCGGGAATCCGCTCGTAATGGTTGTGCGCCACCAGATTGAAAATATCCTCCTCCAGATTGGCCCCGGTGGTGGTGATGGCGTGGATTTTGTTTTGCCGGATCATTTCGGCCAAAGAGATGCCGAGCTCACCGGTCGACATCGCTCCCGCCATTGTCAGCATCATCTTGCCCCCATTGTCCAAAAGACGAATCCATCCGTCGGCGGCTTCGACGACAACAGCTGAATTGAAATGTTTGAAATTGTTTTTGATGAAATCGCGGATCGGCGTCTCTTTCGATTTGCTGTTTGTTTTCATAATTTTGTATGTTTCGTCCTGCGGTGAAACACCACGAGGTATACGTTATTCCTTCACCAAGCCCTCGCGGAATTACACAGCAAACAC
>JACQOY010000075.1 GCA_016207765.1 Deltaproteobacteria bacterium
CCACCCCTCCCCCCAATGAAAAAAAATCGCCGAGATGATAATTCGCCTCGGCAACCCCCCCCAACTTGAAGGTTTCATTTTCCCCGGGTTGATAGACAAAAAAACTCGCGTTGGCAAAATCGGGCCGAATTTTCCCGGGGATATAGCGGGTCAGTGAATAATTGGCCCCGTAAACCTGGTTTTCAATTTCGGTCTGAAGAAGGTTGTTGGGGGGTTCAAAACCGCCAAAGACATTGATTTCCTGCGAAAATCCGCCGAACAGGGGTGTCTTCGGATCAAACCGAAGGAGCGATCCAAAGACGGAGGCGGATGAAAAAATTCCCAGACGGGAAACGTTTCCGGAGGTCTCGCCGAACCAAAAATGACGCGACGAATCCTGATAAGTAACCAGCGCCCGCTCAAGACTTTCGGCTTCTCCCGGGGCATGACGAAAAATGGTCGACGAAGAGAGCCTCCCCTTCCCCAAGGGGCTGTTGGCCACCAGGGTATGGTTATAGGAGGGGGATTGGTAGAATTTGTCCTCACTGAAACTGGAAAAGTTGGCAAAATCGTAAATAAAAAAGGGACGGTTTCCCCTGAACTGAAGAGTGGTGGCCCCCCCCGAAAAAATGGGGGGAATCATCACCGTCACTTCCCGGACGCTCAAAACCCCCTCTTTCCAGAATAAAATTTGGGCATTCCCCCCTTTAAGGCCGGTGACGGCAACACGGTTGGGTGGCATCTCTTCAATCGAAATGATTGTGTCATCGGATACAAAAAACCCGATTCCATCCAGACCGACAATGATCTTTTGCCCCACATTGACCTCAATCGGCAGAGGGGGAGCCAGCGGCTCCGGGGAAGCAGAGGGTGAAACCGGCTGAGCCGGTTCAACCGGTTCAACCGGAACAGCCTGTTCCATGGGAACTTCCGAAGGAACGGTTGGGGGGAGGACCGGAGTCGCCTCTTCCGGGGAAACCTCGGTGGGAGGGGTTGTTGGAACGGACCCTGTCTCTTCCGGAGAAGTTTCTGCCGGAGCGGCTGACGGAGGAGTCGGATTTGCCTGTTCTGCGGGAATGGCCGGAGGAGTCGGTTCCGGCGCGGGAGCTGGCTGAGCCAGTTCAACCGGCTGAGCCGGTTCAGCCGGCTGGGAATTCGATGGAAGGCTATTCTCTTCCGCAGAAGTTCCCTCCAAAGGAACCTCTTGCGAGAATATCTGGTCAGACCAACTCATCAGGCAAAGAAAGACAATGCCTAGTGAGCCAAATACGTGGACGTGCCTGTTCAAGGATGGACACTTCCACCCCATTGGAATTATAGACTATTTTTATCTGGAAGGAAACATAAAATGACAGGTATAAAACTACCCATAATTACTTGTAAGATTGGAGAAAGCACCTGAGCTGTGACCATTACCGGACAACAACCTCGCGGGTGATGGGAGGGAGCTGGTATTTCGGGTCGTCCGGAGACAAAACCGCCTCGTATTTCCCCGACGCAACCTGTGAGAAAAGCGATTGAAAAGAGACATGGTAGGTCCCGCCGGGGACCATCGTGACCCGACTTGAAGCCTTGAGCCGGGCCGCCACTTTACGGGTGGAGTCCAGAAGAATCAGGGTCGGTGTGATGATAATTTCGCCGTTTCCCGTATTTTTGAGGGTTCCGGTGAGGGTTGTCGGCTCATTTCCCTGCGGGGGTTTTACCGCCAGTTTTTCCAGGACATAAGAATAATTCATGGTCCCGGCCATATGGCACTTGATGGTCACCCCAAGAGCCGGCAACATCCCCAACTCCACCCCCATTTCGTATTCCGATTTGCGAACAACCCCCGGTTCATCCGTGGCGCCGCTACTTGCCGCCGTGAGCCCCACATATTGGGTCCCGGTGAGCCCTTCCGGAACATCGATGGTTACCGCCACATTTTTGTAACTCCGGGCCGGAACCACAATCGATCCGGATTCAATAATGATGTGACGGCCCAGGGCATTGGGGGGAAGGGAGGCGATCGGACGGGCAACAACCTCGGTATAACCGGCTGTCACCAACCCGTGGGGCTGAAGGCTGACCCCGGTCGGCAACGGATTTGGGTTGTCGACTTTCAGGGTGAGGGTTTTTTTCTCGCCCGGTTTGCATTCGAGTTCGAATATGGGGGGGCCGACTCCAAGAACCTGGGCCGGCTTTGCCCCGGCTTCCGTTGCCTCCTTCTCCTTTTTTTCCTTTTTGGCCGACGAAGGGGAGGAAAAGACAACCAGACAAAGACAAAATGAAATGAAAAAGAACAGATGTTTTATCATAGGGCTGTCGCCTCCAATCGAAAGCGGTCATTGATTCTTCCTTCCTGTTGCGGCTTGATTTCCAGCGCCATCCTCAGGGTCCGGGTGGCCGTTTCGGTGACGGTATCGATGAGATTCGACCGCGGTTCATCGTAGATCTCGGAGAGCGTATCCGAACGGTTTGTCGACAGGGAATACCAGGTTTTATCGAAGGGGTTTGTGGAAGCCTTGAGACGGGTCAACTGAAGAGCCACAGACGAGGCTCCGCTGAAAACAACATCGATGCTCACCACCGCCTCGAGCCTCAAGCGCCCTTCCGCAAGATAGGCATCCCCGTTCCCGATCAACTCGGGATGCACAAAAGAAACCTCCCCGAAATCGATATTCCCCCCCGTCAGATAGGTCTTTTTTCCCGATTGATTCACCCCGTCGGAAATGCCGAGTTGAACGCTCGAGGCAAGCGCCACCCCCATGGCGAACAACGACGGCTCTTCGCTCCCCGCTTCCCGCTGGGAAGGGAGAAAGAGAAAACCAAACGCCACCAAGAGCAGGAAAAAGCCGGAAAAAGAGTGGAATAAATCTTTCAAGCCTTTTATGATAGCAACGAAATGGGCATTTTGGCAATTGATTATTGAGTTTGGTTGCATGATCGAACTGAAAAATATAAATCATTTCTACGGTAAATTTCATTCATTGAAAAACGTTTCGATGAAGGTCCCTCCCGGTTCCATCACCGGTCTGATCGGCCAGAACGGGGCGGGCAAATCAACCCTTCTTAAAATCCTGGCCGGCTTTCTGGTTCCCGAAACCGGACGCTCCGGTGGCGCCGGAGGCTCCGGTGATGACGGCGAGGTCTTTGTGGACGGCCTTTCCTATCGAAAAGAGCCGATGGCCGTCCGGAGCCGGATCGGCTATATGCCCGAGACCCCCCTGCTCTACCGCGAGATGAAGGTTGTGGAATACCTCGATTTTGTCGGAAAGCTGAAAAGGTTGAACAAGGAAAAACGGGCCTCCGAATGCGAACGGCTCATCCGCGATTGCGGCCTTGGGCAAATTTATCACAAACTGATCGGAAGTCTGTCGAAGGGGAACCGCCAAAGAGTGGCGTTGGCGCAAGCCCTTTTGGGAGAGCCGCGGGTCCTGCTTTTGGATGAACCGACCTCGGCCCTCGATCCGGCGCAGGCGATTGAAATCCGACGAATCATTCAGGGGCAAAAAGGAAAGCCACCAGGTGGCGGTGGGGCGGTTTTGATGTCGTCCCACGTCTTGTCCGAAATTTCCGCAGTCTGCGACAGGGTCATTTTTATCAGTTCGGGGGAAATCCGTTTCGAGGGCTCGATCGACTCGTTTAAGGGAAAAAGTCTGGAGTCGCTTTTCGCATGAAACAGCTAATCGCCATCGCCGTCAGGGAATGGAAGGTTTTTTTTCAAACCCCTTTTGCCATGGTTGTCCTGACCCTTTACCTGGTTCTGGCCGGCACCTATTTTTACGCCTCCTTCGACCGCTATTTGACCCTGGCCAACCCCTCCGAGGCCACTACCCGTGTGGCCGGTTTAAATGTCACCATCCACCTCCTGATCCCCTTCTTGAGAGACCTGATGAGTGTCTTTGTTTTTATTATTCCGCTGATCACCATGCGATCGTTCGCCGAAGAAAAAAAACTGGGGACCTACGATTTGCTGGTCAGTTATCCGGTGAGGCCGGCGGTCATCCTGATGGGAAAATATCTGGGATCCGTGACGCTGGTGTTCGGTCTTTTGGGTTTAAGCCTTGTCTATTGCTCGGTCATTGTCTGGAAAGGGGAACCTTTTCTTCCCCAAATTGGAAGCGTTTATCTGGGATACACGCTCTTTCTCCTTTTTTACGTGGCCTCGGGCATTGTCGTCTCCCTGTTTACCGAAAACCAGATCGTCTCCGCCCTTGTCACTTACGCCGTCGTCTTTTGCGCCGTCGTTTTTGCCTGGCTTGCCCATGTTTCCCCGGCCCCGTGGGACCGTTTTTTCGCCCATTTTCTTTTTCTGGCCCACCTGGAAAGTTTTCGGAACGGATTGATTTTTACCGGCGATATCGCGGCCTATGTCACGACAACCGTGGCGATTTTGCTTGTCGGCTGGCTTAAAATAAGGAGACATTTTTCGTCATGAGCCGCATTGCCTTTGTCTCCATTCTCATCACCCTCTCTCTCATTATCGGGGACATCCGCCCGCTTTGGATTCAGTACCTTGCTTTTGCGGTCAGTCTTTCCCTTTTTGCGGTCAGCCTGGTTCGGGGACCGGGCCAAGCCGCCATGCATGGCCGTCTGGGGAGCTTCCTTGCGAAAAGGGGATTGTTGATCTCGTTGTTTGCCTTTCTGGCGGTGATCAGTCTTGTGGGACGAAAATATGAACAGGTGATCGATGTCTCGGCAAGCCGGATTTATTCCCTCCGCGACAAGACAATCGAGTGGATCAAAAAGGTCGAAGAGCCGGTCACTGTAATGATTTTTCTGACCCGGGACGACAAGACCGCCCCTTATGCCGAATGGCTGGAAAAACAGATAAGGCGGCATACATCCAGGGTGCGGGTTGAAATCAAAAACATTAACAGGGAGGTGGCCCTGACCCAAAAATATGAGGTGAATCGAACCGGAGAAACCGTTTTGATCTCCGGGAACCGCTGGGTAAAGGTCGCGGGGTTTCAGGAGGATATCCTGATTCCGGGGTTGATCCGTCTCCTGTCAAAAATGACCTCTTCCCTCTGTTTTTTGACCGGCCATGGGGAACCGGATATCGATGACGAGGGGCCGGAGGGGCTTCTTTTCCTGCAAAACCACCTCGAAGGTCTGGGCTACAGGACAAAGGCGGTTTCTTTGGATCAGTCGGCCCCATCGGAAATCAGGGAGAAATGCGGGGTTCTTCTGGTGGTCAACCCGCGGACCGATTTCCATCTCCTGGAGGAAGAACGTCTTGAAGAACTCATGAAAAAAAATGATTCCACCGGTTTTCCGATCTTTTTTGCCCTTGATCCTCCGGTATCAAAATCGGTGAAACGACTTTTGGAAGATGAAGGGGTGGTGGAAACGGGCCGTCTCGTGATCCACCGCGGAAACCTCGCGCGGAAAATGCCGCTGACCGATATTCTTCTCGATCCCCCTCCTCCCCTTCGGGAAAGCCCGATTTCCGCCCCTCTGCAAAGGAAGCTCTACCTTCCGCACGTTCAGGCCCTTGAAATCAAAACCTCGGAGGGTCTTGACTGGTCTTCTTTTCTGATCACCCCGCCGGGGGGCTCTTATGAAATCCTTGGGGAAGAAAATAAGCCGGAAGCTCCGGCTGAGCCGGTTCAACCGGCTGAGCCGGTTCAACCGGTTGAACCGGCTCAGCCGGTGGCGCCGGGGCCTTTCAATCTGGCCGTGTCTTCCAATGGCCGATCGGCGGACGCCGGGACAGAGTCGATTCCCCACAGAGTTGTGTTCGGCACCGGTTCTTTCCTTCAAACGCGAAACATTACCTACGGAGACAACCAACGTCTGATCCTTTCGACCCTCCAGTGGCTGTTAAGGGAAGAGGAGAAGAGCCTCTGGGTGCCGGAGCTGGAGGCCGAGGAGCGTTTCATGG
>JACQOY010000078.1 GCA_016207765.1 Deltaproteobacteria bacterium
TCCACAATCGAATCACATTTGAGCGTCACCGTCTCTAGCGAGATGGGGCCGTCCACCTCCGCGACAATATCCCTGATCACCTCCTCGAATTTTCGCCCCGTTTTGGCCACCAGCGACGGTTTGGTGGTAACACCGTCAATCACCCCCATGGCGTTGGCTTCGCGGATTTCGCCGATGTCGGCGCTATCGATGAAAATCTTCATTTTACTTCCCCCTCTGATTAAAACATTCGCGGTTACAGTAATAATCCCCATTGGCGCGAAAGGCAACCGGGGCTGTATTGTAGGTCCCACAGGTTGGGCAGGGATAAAGTTGCTCCCTCCCCTCGTTCAGCTGATCCGGTCGTTTTTGTGCCGGGGAAAACAGACGGCTGATATAAACAAAAACCAAATAAATTAAAATGAGGATAAATAGGGTGCGCAGGAGACTCATATTTTGACCATTTCGGCGATCGTTTGTTTCAACACCGGATGCACCCAGCCCGGCGCGATTTCATACATTGGCTCCAAAACAAAGCGGCGGTTCGCAATCTCCGGATGCGGCACCCTAAGGGTGTTTGTATAAAAAACCTGATCGTCATAGAATAAAAGGTCCAGATCAATAACACGCGATGCCCATTTTTCCCGCCTCTCCCGCCCCATTTCCCTCTCAATCGACAAAATCCGCCCAAGAAGCAATTCGGGAGAAAGGGTGGTTTCAATCTCGCAAACAGCGTTGACATAAGAAGGGACGGTTGACCGATCGACCCCTTCGGGCACAAGCGGATCGGTCGGATAAAAAGAGGAACACCGGATGAGTCCGATCCCTTCGGTATTCTCGAGCTTGCACAAGGCGCGATGGCACTGCTCGGCCGGATTGCCCAAGTTTGAGCCGATGGCAATAAAAGCGGTGTGCGGCATTGTTGAGAACTAAGCTACATTGCCGATTGAAATCAAGGATGAAAGCATGTTACACATCCGTCAATCATGGCTCAAATAAATGACAACTATTTGAAACTCAAGACGGGCTACCTCTTCCCCGAAATAGCCCGAAGGGTCAAGGCATTTCAGGAAAAAAACCCGAAGGCCCCGGTTATCCGCCTGGGCATCGGCGATGTGGTTCTGGCCCTCCCCAAGGCGGTCATCAAGGCCTTCCGCGAGGCGGTGGACGAAATGGCTGAACCACTCACCTTTCACGGCTACGGGCCGGAGCAGGGATACCCTTTTTTGATCGAGGCCATCCTCTCAAATGATTTTAAGCCGCGCGGCGTCTCCCTCAAAGCCACCGAGATTTTTGTTTCCGACGGCTCCAAGTGCGACACCGGAAATATTCAGGAAATTTTCTCTCTCAAAAACAGGGTCGCCGTCATCGACCCGGTTTATCCGGTTTATGTGGATACAAACATCATGGCGGGACGAACCCCCCTTATCTATATGCCAGCTACGGCCGAAAACAACTTCGACCCCGATTTGCCGAAGAAAAAAGCCGACATCATCTACCTCTGCTCTCCCAACAATCCCACCGGCGGCGCCATGAGCCGGACATCTCTGAAAAAATGGGTGAGCTACGCCAAAAAGAACAAAGCGATCATCCTTTTTGACGCCGCCTACGAGGCTTATATCAGCGACCCGTCACTTCCCCATTCCATCTATGAAATCGACGGCGCCAAAGAGGTGGCGATTGAATTCCGCAGTTTTTCAAAAACCGCCGGTTTTACCGGCACCCGGTGCGCCTACACCGTGATTCCGGAGGGGCTTAAAGGGGTGGACAAAAAAGGAAAGCGGATCGCGCTTAACCCTCTCTGGCTCCGGCGGCAGACAACCAAATTCAACGGCGTCTCATACCCCGTCCAAAGGGCCGCCGCCGCCTGTTACACCCCGGAGGGAAAACAGGAAATCCGCGAATTGGTGGACTATACCATGGAGAATGCCCGTCTCATCCGCGAGGGCTTGAGTTCGCTCGGTCTTGAAGTTTACGGAGGGGTAAACGCCCCCTATATTTGGCTTAAAACGCCTCGCGGGACCGGTTCGTGGTCCTTCTTCGACAAACTTCTGACGGAGACCAACGTGGTGGGAACACCCGGAGCAGGCTTCGGCCCCGCAGGGGAGGGCTACTTTCGGCTGAGCGCCTTTGGCTTCAAGGAAAAGGTGGAAGAGGCCCTTGAGCGGATAAGAACACGGCTAAAAATTTAAATACGAAAATTGCTTCGTCAAAAGGACTCTCTTTATTTGCGTCCGGGTTGTTACCTTTTTTCTTTCTTCTTCAGCACCTTCCAGAAGCAATAAACACACAAACCAAGAATAAGCCCCCACGAACCGGCCATGAAAATCAGGCCCTCGGCAGACAAATCGTTTATCGCCATCATGGACATCATAAAATCCGGTGTTCCCTTCTGAAAACCTGGCGAATCATCAAAAGAATGACAGCCAGCAATCCGGTCAACACAACACGGGCTGTAATCACATAGGGGACATTGGTCTCGGAGACCCCTTTCAGCAGAAGAACGTCCAGACCGTTTTGGAAAAACCAGGTGACCAGCAGGATAATCAGATAAAGCGGGGTGACATATTTGAGAATGTAATAGAAAATCTTCGGAATCCTGATGTCTGCGCCGCTGATGATTTCTTCCCAGGCCTTCTTCGAGCCGAAAATCCAGAAAAAGACGATGATCTCAATCACCGCAAAAGCCACCACGCCGAAGGTGCCGGCCCAAAAATCGAATTCATTGAGGAAACCATATTTCAGGAAAAAAATTACCGGCAAACCAAAGGCCAGCAAAACGCCGCCGCAGGCCCAGGCCGCCTTTTTTTGGCCGATTTGAAACTCTTCCTGTAAAAAAGCCATCAGCGGCTGAACGATGGCCACCGAGCTGGTCATTGCCGCCAAAAAAAGGAGAAAAAACCAGATGCCGCCGAATAACTGGCCCAGCGGCATTTTTTGGAAAATGATCGGCATCGCCTGAAAGCCGAGGTCGAACGCTCCCGCCTTGGCGATGGCGGTGGTGGCAACCACGCCGAAAAAGGCCACCGCCACCGGTATGGCAATCGAGCCGCCGCAAACCACCTCGGCAAACTCGTTGGTCACCGACGTGGTGAGGCCGTTCAACGCAATGTCTTCATCTTTTTTGACATAACTGGCAAAGGTCTGGATAGCGCCGAAGCCGAGTGAAAGAGTGAAAAAAATCTGCCCTGCGGAGGCCAGCCATACCTGGCTTTGGGTGAGCTTGGAAAAATCGGGGTTCCACATGAAGCCAAAGCCATGCAGTACGCTCATTTCGGGATGCGTTGGATCAGGGGCGCCAAGGGTGAACACGCGCACCACCATCGCAATTGCAAAGATAAAAAGAGTCGGCATCGCCCATTTGGCCAGCCACTCAATCCCCTTCACAATCCCGCGCGACAGGATCTGAACGTTGATAAAGAGGATAAATAGATAAAACAGGAGGGCCGGGACGATATTTTTGAAGTGGGCGCTGGGGTATTGCCCCTGATAGCTCGCGAGAAATTCCCCCATCCCCTCGCGCGTCATGATGCCGAAATATTTTCCGGTCACCGAAAAAACGGCATAGGCCAGCGTCCACGACTCGATGTAAACATAATAAATGGCCACGACCGTCGGGATAAAAATGCCCAGCGATCCCAGATATTTCGAGACGGGGTGTTTCCAAAGAACATGAAAAATGCCGGGGGTGGTGCCGCAATGATGACGGCCGCCAATGCGTCCCATGGCCCACTCGCACCACATAAGCGGGATGCCGAGCAGAAACAGGGCAATAAAATAGGGGATCATGAAGGCCCCGCCACCGTTTTGGGCGCACTGCACCGGAAAGCGGAGAAAATTGCCGAGGCCGATGGCGTTACCGGCCACGGCCAGAATCAGGCCGACGCGGGTGGCCCAAACTTCACGGGGTTTTGATGGTGCTTTCATCCGGAAAGGTTTCGATTAATTTACAGGAAAACAGGCAATTGGCAAGCGGACAAAATGCCCATCGAATTTGGACAGGACCCGTCTATCTATTCGATCGTAATCGTTCCGCTGGAAGGATTCATGCTGTCCAAGTGAAACCGGCAGTAGTAGAAAAAGACGGTTCCCGACGGCGCCTCGGGGAGCGTGAGCAGGGCCGTACCCTCGGAGGAGACAGTCACGTCGAAATCCCCGGTTTCGTCGAACGCAGACTCAGCGCTCTCACTGGTAACCGTATGGGGTGAATCGTCGTTGTTGATGATGGTGACAGTGGCGCCGGAGGCCGCCGAGATATCGGGGGTGGCAAAAACCGAACCGGAGGCAATGACGAGCGATGGCCCTTCACCTGTTGTATCGACGGCCTCTTCTTCCTCGCCGCAGGAGAGAAAAGAAAAAACAAGAAACAAAATGAAAAACCGGCGCAAGGGCATGTTTTTACTTAAACCGAACTTATCGGCACTGTCGATGAAATTATGTCGAAGGGTTGACCATGATCTTTTTTTGACGTAGGTCGATACTTCGTTTAAAATGCCGCTTGGATACCATGCCCATGAACTTTCAGAGGTTGTCCTTTATCTTGAGCCTTTTCATCAGCCTTTATCTTTTGGGATTTGCAATCCCCTCACAGATCGAAACCCGGTTTCAACCAGCCCCACCGGGGTCCGATAAAACCGCCGAGACCACGGCTGTATCCCAATCCAATTGGGAAAAACCGGCGATCCCCGAACCGATCTCCGGCTTAACCGACGGTGTTCAAATCAAGGCCAGCGGCGAGGAGGGATTTCCCGCAGACGAGGCGATAAAATCCCTGGCGGCGGTAAAAGAGGAATTTCAACGCCGCTTCGGCTCTTCGTTCGACGAGGCATGGACGGGGCAAGAACCGATCCGCCATTCGTTTCCGGTGCCGGAGGCAATCCGCGGCATGGTCGATTTCTGGATCCAGGTCTTTGGCCGTTATGACAAGGACCAATACCTTTTTCACCACAAAGACCATGTCGCCATCGTCTATTCCGCCATTGATTTGACCGGCCTCGATTCTTTCAGCTCCGGCCTTTCGCCCCAAATGTCGGAAATGCTGAAAAAACAGTTCATTCTCGAGGAAAAAATACGGATCAGTAAAATACTCTCTTCTCTGGCCGACAAATTAAAAATGGGAAATCCGGGGTCCGGTGATCTGGGCCGCCGCGAAACGCTCACAACAGAGGAAAAACGTTTGGCGGAATTGTTTGCCCGTGAAAGCTCCACATCGCTTGCAACGGCCGGGCTCATCGACAATATCAAGGTACAGGGGGGGTTTAAAAACCGTTTCCGCAACGCTATCCGCCTTTCCGGACTTTACATGCAGGAAATGGAAAACATTTTCACTACAAAGGGGCTTCCGGTGGAGCTGACACGCATCCCTTTTGTGGAGTCGGCCTTTAACATTACAGCGGTTTCTTCAGCAGAGGCGATGGGACTTTGGCAGTTTATTTACCCCACGGGAAAGCGGTATCTGAAAATCGATTCGTGGGCGGATGAGCGTCTCGACCCCATTCTTTCCACCTATGCGGCGGCCCAGCATCTGGCCAATGAGTACAAACTGCTCGGCTCCTGGCCGCTGACGATCAACGCCTATAATACGGGACCAGGGCGAATGATAAAGGCGAGGGCACAATTGAAAACGGATGATATTGCCGTAATTATCAAAAAATTTGAGGATCCGGGATATCAGTTCTACTCGCGAAACTATTATCCGGAGTTTCTGGCGGCTCTTTATGTCTATGAAAATCAGGAGCAGTTTTTCGGCAAGATCGCAAAACTCCCCCCTCTTCAATACGAACTTTTCATGCCCCAAGACACCGTGAATTTGGCAAGTCTTGCCCAGGCAACGGATATGGATTTGGAGGTTCTTGAGAATTTGAACCCCGCTCTTGCGGAAGATGTGTTGGACGGAACTTATTCATTGCCAGCGGGTTACCTGGTGAAGGTTCCGAAGAATTTTGGGGTTCTGTTTGCCCGTGCGGCTGTCAGATTTCATCATGAAATTCGGACCGCCGAATGGCACATCGTTGAGGAAAACCAGACAGCCGCCTCCATTGCCGACTATTACCGGATTCCCGTCGAACGTCTGGAAGAAATCAATAATCTGATCCCCGGCGAGCCGATCGCCCCCGGTACGATCATCAAACTCCCGCGCGACACCGGCATCGCCATGACCCCGGAGGAGGAAACGGAGACAGTGGTGCAATGATCTATTCTTCCCTTGCGGAACTCTTGAAGAAGCAAAAACGGCCCGTTCAAACACATCCCCAGGCGCCCGATCATCTGACGCCGGCGGCGGTCCTCGCTCTGTTAATCCGCGATGGCGGCGAAGATCATCTTTTGTTCACCAAACGGTCGCAAACGGTTCTGCACCACAAGGGGCAGATCTGTTTTCCCGGCGGCGCCTGCGACACGGATGACAAAGACCTGTGGGCGACGGCCCTTCGCGAAACCCGCGAAGAAATCGGTCTCGACCCTCAGGCGGTCTCTTTTGTGGGAAAACTGGGGGAGATAATCACCCCCAGCGGCTACCGGGTGACGCCGTTTGTGGGTTCTCTGGAAAAACCGGTCCCCTGGCAACCGAATCCGGAAGAGATTGACGAGATCTTTACCGCGCCAATCGGTCATTTTCTTCGCCCCGAAAATTTCAAGTTGGTCCAAAAATCCTACCAGGGGTTTCACTACGACGACCCCTTGTTTCTCTACAAACATTACGAAATCTGGGGCGCCACCGGCAGAATTCTGGTGGAATTGATGGAGGCGTGGGGATCGGTGAAAGAGTCCGGTTGACAATTCTTCTCCCATTGGATGATATTGACCCCCGATGAAAAAAATTTCCCTTCTGTTTCTGTGTCTGATCCTCATTATCCCCCTTTCCGCCTGCGGGGGGAGAATCCCGTCGGCCAAGTCGGCCCAGTCGATGTCGAAGAGTTTCTTCAAAAGTTACGGAAAGAAATACAAGACCTCCCTCTTCGGACAAAACAAGATCCAAAAACTCGAGATCAACCGCGTGGAAGAGCTCTCCCGTTTTTTGGCGGCAATCGATGCCGTGGTGAATTTTGACAACGGCCACGCGGCCCGCGTTCTGCTGACCGCCAAAAAGACCCCGCCGCTTGGATGGGATATCCAATCTTGGGAAATGCTGGAATTAAGGTAAATCACCAAACAAAGCGAGTCCCTTTGTCTTCGCAATTTTCGTAAGCCGCTTTAAGAGTTGGTTTGTCTTGCCGGTGGATGGGACCGGCGGGAATGAAAATTACTCCGTCAAAAGGACTCGCTTTGTTTGGTGTATGTTTTAACCTGAATTTCAGCACTGTCAAAATCCACCTCAATCGCCCCGTCGCGGTCGGTTCGATACAACGGAATTTTAAAATCGGCAAACCGTCTGACCACCTCGCGCGCCGGATGATGAAACCGGTTTTTCTCGCCGACTCCGATGGTGGCGACAACAGGCGACACCGCCTGTAAAAATTCCTCCGAGCTGGAGGTCCGGCTTCCGTGGTGGCCGACTTTGAGGTAATCGGCGTGCAAAATATTCCCTCCCCCTTCAGGGGGGATTTTTAAAGACCGTTGCATCAATTTAAATTCTCCCCACGATTCAAGGTCCCCGGTGAACAGCGCCGTCTTCCCGCGCGCTGTGAGCTTCAAGACAACCGACCGGTTGTTGTCCTTGGCGGAGGCCTTGTCGTCAGCATCGGGCGAAAGGACCTCCCAGCGGTCGCCGGGGCCGGTGGAAAGCGTCATCCCCTCCGTCAGTTCGACAATCTTCACCCCTTTCCTTTTCGCCGTTTCGAATAATTGCCGGTACGCCGGCTCGTCATGGGCCACACCGTTCCACCAGAGCTCACCCACCCGATACGATTCAAGCACCGTCTTAAGGCCGAGGTAATGATCGGAATCGGCATGCGTGATACAGACGACATCCAGCTTTGGAATCCGTTTGTGGAGAAAAAACGGGATGAGGACGTTTTCGCCGATATCGAAAAAGGGAGAACCGCCACCGTCGATCAACACCCTCCTCGGCCCGGGGAGTTGGACCAAAAGGCCATCTCCCTGCCCCACATCGATTTGCGTAATGCGAAACGGTTCCGCCCAATAAACGGTATAAAATCTTGCCGCCAGATCGATGACAAAGATGACGATTACAGGAATTGCCATGGTTATTTTCATGCGCGGACAAACTTTCAAGACAAAAAGCAAAACCAGAAAAAGATAAAGACCCAGTTCCCATCCCCGCGGCGGATAAACGAGAAGCGGCCCCCCAAACCATGCTTGGGCGCGGTTTAAAATCCAAAGGGCCGTATCCACAAGGGGGGTGTCGAGGGAAAAAAGAAATGAGGCCCCAACCGGCAAAAATAGCTCACAAATAAGGGCGACAAGCCCGATGGGAACAATTATCAGTTCAAAAAGGGGAACCGCCCAGAGGTTCATCAAAAAACCGTCGAGGGAGAGTCGATGGAAATGAAAGGTCAGAACCGGGGTAAGGCCGATAAAGACGGCGATGTTGACCAGAACCAAACCGCGCAATCCCCGGCCGACAGGGAAAACAAATCTCTTCAGGTGGCTGGGGGGTGCCCTCTTGGGATGTCGGCTTCTTCCCGACAGATCCTCAAGAACCGGCAATATAAGCACGAGAGACAAGACGGCACCGAAGGAGAGTTGAAACGAAAGATTAAACAGATCGGACGGGCAGACAAGAAGGATAATAAATGCCGCCAAAAAAACGATGTTCAACAGATCGCGCGACCGGCCGAGGATGATTGCCGTCAGATAGGCGACAACGCCGACAAAAGCGCGGGTCACCGACGGGCTCGACTCGCAAAAAAAGAAATAAAGAGTGAGTGGAACAATGGTCATCCCCGCCGCCACTTTGCGCATGGGGAGGATGAGAAAAAGTTTTGGGAAGAGGCGCCCAAAACCCAGAAAAAACCCAAAGAGGAGAAAGGCGATTGTGGCAAAATGAAGACCGGAGATGACCAGAAGATGGTTGATTCCATGATCGCGAAACAACTTTTCGTCTCCGGCGTCGATTGCCGATTCGTCCCCCCACAGGAGGGCGATCAGAATGCCCGCTGTCGGCCGGGATGTTTGGGTCAGGAGAAGTTGGCGCGTCCGGTTTTTCAGTGAGTCGGTTTTTTTCCGCCAAACCGATTGATGCGGAATAGTCAGGACAATCCCGGTGGCGGTGTCAATAAACCCGGTAGCGGCAATCCCTTGCCGGGTCAAATATTTTGCATAATCAAACCCGCCGGGATTCTTGAAGGAAACCGGGCGCTTCAATTTTGCGGTGAACCGGATCCGGTCCCCTTCTCGCAACAAGGTTTCTTTACCGAGCAGGGTAAGGAGAACCTTTGCCGGACGAGCAGATTCTTCCAACTGTACCGTTATTTTTATCTTCCCCTGCTTGATCCGCGGTGATTCGACAATTGTTCCCTCGTATTGAGCCGGCCTGTCCGAAAAGGGGGAACCGGTTTTTGCAGGCTGAATCCAATAATCCCAAACAAGAATCCCGATGATGAGACACAAGAGGGGATAAAAAAGCGGTCGTTCCGTGATTTCTTTGGGGGTATATCCGGCAGACACCGTTTATGTATTCTCGATCAACCGTTCTTTTTCAACTATTCTTTCAAGTTCAACATCGATCTGCTCGAACAAACGGCGGGTTGACTCGTAGATTTTTTCGTAATTGGGATTGCGCGTCTTGTTGGAAAGAATGACGGAGAGCCTGGTTTTAAGCCCTTGCAAAAAAAGGCGGGCCTTGTCGCTGGGGTAACGCTCCGCCATCTGGATAAAGGCCGTCACGTTCATGCCGTTTAGGAGAAGTTGGCCGTCGTCATCGAGGCAATAGGAAAGGCCGTCGGCCGTTTCGTCGTACCTTCTTTTGAGAAGGCGCATGATCTTTGCGATATACGCCTCAACCAGAGCCGAAAGATGTCCCAGCTCGCCGGTGGGGTCCAGTTCTTCGACAATCACCTTATCCCCCGCCTTTCGTTTTCTTTTCTTGGAATTTTTGCGGATATAATAGTTGCGAAACGCCTCCAGTTCACCGGCGAGCTTTGAAAGGGCGGCCGGCGGCTGACCGGTTGTCTGTTCGATCAGGCGCCCCACATCCTGACCATTCAGGACAATATGCCCCCCGGAGAATTGCCATTTCCCCGACGGGGGTTTGGGGAGAACGGCAGACCGCGGCATATTTTTGTCGATGCGTGCCTGCGGAATTTCGGCAGGTTCAACCTTCTGGATCAGCTTGACGGGCTTAATCTCCACCGCTCAATTCTCGGCGAATTATTCCGGATTGGCAAGGGCGATTCGATCTTCACCGTTTCCTCGCCGTATCGAGTGCCTTGGAGTAGGCGCCTGCAAAAGTGCGGGTATGCGAATCTTTTTGCAGTTCGCGGGCAAACCGCTCCAGATGATTTTTCTGGTCGTCGGTTAAACTCAAATTGGCGATATTGTGTCCACGGTAAAAAATCGCCTGCCGGCGTTTGTCGAAATGGAGGGAAACAACCTCCTTGTTGTCGACAAAGGTGTAGGTTACTTTATCGGTGGTATGAAACATTTTTCCGTCATAAACTCCGTGTGGTTCAAACAACTTGTCGATGTTTGGAATCTCGACATACGGTCTTGGCAAGGGGGGGGTCTCCGGAGAAATTGTTCCATGGGAGATCATCCCTTCTGCGTTTTTATCGATTGGTGATTCTTGAAGATGTTTTTCCCTCATACCCTGACTTACCCCTGGCCCTAATAATATGCAGATTTCGTGCCAACCAAA
>JACQOY010000073.1 GCA_016207765.1 Deltaproteobacteria bacterium
GGCGTAGCCTATCTGCTCTACGGCGGTGGAATGTAAGCGAAATCCATCGATGAAATGGTCCCACAAATTTCTCTGTTGAATCTTTCTGCTCGACGGTTCAATATGGATCTCGGCAATGAAAAGGAAGAAATACCAGTTTGAAGTCGTGTTTGAAAAAGAGGAAAAAGGGGGCTATCACGCCTATTGTCCCGATTTGCCGGGGTGCCACACCTGCGGGAGTACTCTTAAAAAGGCCAAAAAATATATTGGAGAAGCCATCGAGGCCTATTGCGAGGCTCTCCGGAAGTCCGGTGATCCGATCCCCCAAAGCCGCTCTCAAAAGGTTATCACCAGTCAAATCAACATTTCTCTCAAAGCCGCCTGAATGTGAGCTACTTTCCTGTTGTCACACCGAAAAAATTACTGCGAGTTTTAAGACGGCTTGGGTTTGAAGAAGTCCACGGCAAGGGAAGTCATATCGTGATGCAACATGCGGTTGATAAGAGAATGACGGTTATTCCTTTTCACTGCAGAGACATCCCGAAAGGAACATTGAAAGGAATTCTGAAAGATATCGGATTGGATATTGAAGAATTGAAAAAGTTGGTATGAAGGTTTGGTGAATGGGGGCTTCACCGTCCAAATATCGCCGAGAGTTGGTAGACCGACTTCACCATCCCCTGCATGATCACCTCCATCTGGGTGACAAGGATCAGGAGCGAAACATAGAGCATGACCGGGGCGATGTATCCCTTCACGGCAAAGCCGAGTTCAAAGACATTGATCTGCGGGGCCATTTTGTTGGCGATCCCCAAAACAAGATCGACCAGCAAAACGGCAATAATCACCGGCGCCGCCAACTGCATGGCAATGACCAGCACATCGCCGGACAACCGGACGATCATCTCGAGAAAGGGGGAAAAACCGGGTTCCAGCGCCGGCAGGGCAAGCAGGGGGACGGTTTCAAAGCTTGAAAAAACCGCTTTGAGAAACTCCCGGTGCCCGCCGATAGCCAGAAAAAAAGCCACCGCGATCCAGTAATTGTAAAGACCGAAAATGGAAACCTGCCCCAACTGCGGCAGAAAAAGTTCGGCGTTCCCTCCCCCCCTTTGATGGTCCACCACCCGCCCGGCCGACTCAAGGGCGTAAAAAACCATCGTCGTCACCAGGCCAAGGGTAAAACCAAAGAATATTTCCTTGAAAAAAAGGGCGAACAGGATTCCCTTGTTTTGGGGAAACGAATCCATGAGCGGCGGCACAATGAGCGGATAAAGGAAAAGGGTCAACGTCAGGCTCAAAACAATGCGGGCCCTCCCCGGAATGGTCCGTCCTCCCAAAAAAGGGACAAGCTGAAACATCACAAACAAACGGGTGAAGATCAGACCGGCAATGATGAGCGCGGCGTAGAGGTCGATGCGGATTCCCAGTTGTTCGGCGATTTGCGTCATTTACCGAATAAAATCGGGAAAGGTTTCCAGAAGCGTTTTGGTAAACGTCACCAGTTGCGCCATTCCCAGCGGGCCGAAAAGGGCCAAAACCACCACCACCGCCACCATCTTGGGCACAAAGGTGAGGGTCTGCTCCTGAATCTGGGTTGTGGCCTGAATCAGGCTGACACAAAGCCCGATCACCATCGCGGTCAAAACCGGAGGGGCCGCGAGGATCAGGACAAGGAACAGAGCCTGTTTGCCGACGGCTATTGCGTAAGATTCCATATTATATCAATGTACGGGCGCACAGCCGTGCGCCCCTACACATACCCCAAAATCAGCCCCTTCGTAATCAGGTACCATCCGTCAACCAGCACAAAGAGCAACAACTTGAACGGAAGCGACACCGTCACGGGTGAAACCATGAACATCCCCATGGAGAGGAGAATGTTCGACACCACCATGTCGATCACCAGAAAGGGAAGAAACAGGATAAAACCGATCTGAAAGGCCTCGGACAATTCGGTGATGATAAAGGCGGGAATAATGACGATAAAATCCTGCTCCTCAAGCTTTGCATCCTCCCGCTTCCCGCGCAACTGTTTGGCCATGCTGAAAAAAAGATTCCGGTCCTTGGAGGATGAGTGCTTCATCAGCCAGGTGCGCATCGGCTCCTTGCCGACATCGATCGCTTTTTTCAAGACATCCACCGACGCCGTCGAAAGCATCGGCTGATTTGTGTCGGTGCCGCGGATCACCCCTTCGGCGGCGCGATAGACATCGCCTCCCACGGGAATCATGATGTAAACGGTCAAAATAAGCGCAAGGCCCGTGATGATTTGATTCGGGGGAATCTGCTGGGTCCCAAGGGCCGATCGAATAAGCGACAAAACCACCGAAATCTTCACAAACGAGGTGGTCATCATCAGCAAAAACGGCGCCAGCGAAAGAATCACCAGCACCAACATTAAAACAATCGGTTTGGCCACCGGCTGGGCTTCGACTGCGGGGGTTATTTGAGCCAATATGGGGAGAACCGCAAGGTGCATAAATGTTGATGACTACCCTTTTTCCTTCAAATCGGATGTCTCCAGATCCATCAATTTATTGATCGCATGATCGCTCGTGCCGATGAGGGCCGTCTTCCCTCCCACCTGCACAATGTAGAGCCCTTTTCTGGTCTCGAGGCCGAAACGTTCCAGAACTTTGATGCGGGAGGCGCCCCCTTTTTGTTGCCAGCGAAAACGGGGAAGAACGTAACGCAGAACAACAAAGGCAAGCGCGATGACGACAATCATCGCGGCGATCGTTTTGACGAATAACCAACCAAATGAAATTCCTGTGTCCATGTCAGCCCACCAATTGTTTGATCTGGATGCCCAGTTTTCCATCCACCAGCACCAGTTCACCCCGCGCCATCAACTTGCCATTGGCCACGAGATCGATAGTTTCCTGTGGAAGCTTTTTGAGCTCGATGACCTCTCCCTGCTTCAAACCGATAACATCCTTGAGCGTCATGGTCCTCTTCCCCAGAACCGCCACCACCTGAACCGGCATATCTTCGCTCAAATGCCCCAAACTCTGCTGAAATTGTTCCCCGGCTTGCGAAGGAGGGAAGGGGGGAGAAGAAGCGGGTTGGGCCGCGGGTCTTGTTTCGGGAACAGTCGGTTTTCGGGGGGGAGGCCCTCCCCTGGCGGCTGGTGGCGCTCCAGCAGGGGCCGCAGGCATCCGTGGCGGGGGAGGTTTGGACGGCGGCGGTTTTGCAACGGGCGGCGGCGAAGTAGCCAGCGTAGCGCGGTCCTTTAGGATCCCCGAAGGGGGCGGCGAAGCAGTCCCCCCCTGCGGGGACTTCGCCGAAGGGGGCTCTTTGGGCTCCAATCCCAGTTCCTTTAAAAGTTCATCGTCGAGTGGATTGTCCCTGTTTTCAGTCATGATTGAATTTTTCCTCTTTGAAGAACTCGGCCGCAAGCGGCCGAGATTCTTCGATGCTTAGGGAAGGGGTCATCACATTTCGCCCGCCTTGGCTTAAGCCCCAAGGAGCTTAAGATTGCGGCGGGCCTCATTCAAGAAAGGATTACCCGTTCAAGGTTGACTTTAAGAGTCCCCGAAGGCTGGGGCGCTCCCTCTCCCGCAATCGTTCCCTCGATTGCCCCTGCATCCCCTTCACCCACCCGGAGGCGAAGACGACCTTGTACATGATTTCCCGAAAGGGTGGGATATGATTCATCGAACAAAATGATGTCGCCGCGATCGAGTTGTTTCAACTCGGCCACCGAAAGCGTGACCCTCCCCACTTCTCCCCACAAAATCGTTCTAAAATGGTCAAAAGCACCCACGCGCCGCGATTCGAATTGGGGAATCCGCAAGTCGACAAAAGATTCCTGATCGGAAGAAAGCGCCGAAATAATCGCCTGTGGAATGGCCAAACGGACATACCCTTCCACCTCTCCCAGCCACAGCCTGAAAGTAAGAAACATCATCGGTTGATTGGCGTCGCTCAAGGACTCCAATGTCAGCGGTTCGGTGGCAATTTTATCGAAGCGAAATTTGAAGGGGGCCTGTTTCATGAGGTCGGTCAGTTCTTTCAAGATTTTGATGCAAAAAAACTGCAAAACCCCCTCTTCCAGTTTCGTCAAAGGACGGCTCAAACGGGGAACGGCTCCCTCCCCTCCGAGCATTTTGTCGATGAGGGCAAAAGAAAAATCGGAATCGAGTTCGATAATAACTTTTTCGGGAAGGGGAGTCAAGGAAACCACCAGACAAACGAAGAGCGAAGGGAGGCCTGCAATGAATTTTTCATGATCGGCTTCAAACACCGACTCGTAACGCAGTTGAAAACCGGGGCCGAGATGTTTTTTTATCGACTCGAGGAGTTTTTCCACAAACACAGGGGCCAAACCGGGAGCCGGAAAATATTTCGCCAGCCGCGAAAAAATCTCCGCCTCTTTTTTGGTGAGTTTTTTGAGCTTTGCAAACGGAAACGGTTGGATGTTGGCCATAAATCTTGTACGGGCGACCCGGCGGGTCGCCCCTACACAATATCAACCC
>JACQOY010000072.1 GCA_016207765.1 Deltaproteobacteria bacterium
CAATATTAGGGGCGTACGGCCGTACGCCCTTACACATCTATGCCCACAAAAATCATCCTCACCATGCCCCAGCCGGGGGAGACGATCACCGAAGGAAATGTCGTTCGGTGGATTGCCAAAAAAGGCGACTCCGTCAAAGAGGGGCAGGCGATTGTCGAACTCGAAACGGAAAAAGCGCTTTTTGAATATGAATCCCCCTACGAGGGAAAACTTTCTGAAATTGTTGCGTCTGATGGATCCATTGTCGCCGTGGGGAATCCGATTGCCGTTTTTGAGGTGGAGGACTCGAAGGCGGCGACCTATTTCATGTTGGGCATTGGAAAGAAAGTAGAAGAAGGAGGGGGCAAATCGGAGCGGACCGAAAAAACGAAAAAGGAATCTCCCCCGGCCAAGGCGGCGGGGCAGGAGGGAAAAGGACAAAAACTGTCTCCATTGGTGCGCCATCTTCTGCAGGAATACGACATCGATCTTGCCGAACTTAATCATATCCGCGGCACGGGCCCCGGTGGGCGGATTACCAAGGAAAATATCCTTCAGTATCTCAAGTCACAAAAAAAACCGGCGGAAGTCAAAGAGGCCGAAGGGGAACTCATCCCCTTTTCGCCCATCCGCCTGCGAATTGCGGAAAATATGGTGCGGTCGAAGGCGACCATCCCGCACGCGCACACCACGCTGTCGGTTGATATGACGCCGATTGTCGAATATCGCAGACGCGTCAAATCCATCGGCCTGCTTCCCCTCATTTTTCCCGCGATAAAAAAGGCCATCGGCGAATATCCGATAGTCAACGCCAGTGTTCGGGAGGAAGGAGGAAAAAAACTCCTCGCCATTCACAAAAAAATCAATCTGGGGGTGGCGGTGGATACCGATCGGGGACTGTATATCCCGGTGATTGCAAACGCCCAGAACAAGAATCATCGTGAATTGGCGAAAGACTTGGAGGCATTGATTCAAAAGGCGCGGGAAAACAAACTTTTGCCTTCCGACCTTACCGGCATGACCTTTACCTTCAACAATTACGGTTATTATGGAACGACCTACGGCGTGCAGATCATTCTCCCCCCCCAGTCAACCACTCTTGGCATGGGGGTCATCGAAAAACGCCCCTGGGTGGTGGGCGATCAGATTCAGATCTGTCACGTGGCCGAGTTCACCATTGCCTTCGATCACCGGGTTATCGACGGACGGGACGCGGGGCTGTTTTTGTCCTCCCTCAAAAAATCGCTCGAGAATTTTTCGGAAAAGGATCTGACGGTAGTCTCTAAAATCTAGCGCGACACTACATTAATTGAAACACCACCAATGCGATTGTGTTATTCACCCAATGGGCGAGTATCGGCAGATAAAGATTGTTTCGATAATTCCGGCACCAGCCCAAAAAAAGTCCCAACAGAAAATAAAAAGGGAATAACCAGGGGTTCAAGTGGCTTAAGGCAAAGAGGAGGGAGGTTGCCGCGATGGCCTTCCAAAGACCCAATTGCTCCTTAAGCGCTGTCTGCAAATATCCCCGAAACAGCGTCTCCTCGCAAATGGCGGGAAAAAGTCCGACGGTAAATATCATGCGGAGCATGCCAAGGGGCGAGTCCGTATACAGGATTTTGTGAATCTGATCGCGCAGGGCATACGGTACCGGAAAAAAGTGATCCCATAAGGGGATCAGGAGATTGAGTGAGAGGGAAACAGCCAGGGCCAGGCCGAAAATTCTTAAAAAGGGGCCGATAAATGGTTTGGTGATGGAGAGGAGCCGTTTCGGTTCGGGGATAAACCGGCGGATCGCCGTGACGGCCGGGACAAAAAGAAAAAGGATCTGATAGACCCAGATCTCTCTGACCGGCAATGCGGTGCTCATCAGATAGTAGGCGGCGAGTGAGGCAAGGGTATAGGCAATCGGGATCATCTTTTATTTGTCATCGGCCATCAAGTCGGAGTATACAGAAGTCATGCTCGATATTAAATGGATAACTGAAAATCAGAAGGCGCTGTCAAAAGCCTTAAAGGATCGTGGGGCGACGGTTGATTTGAAGCCGCTTTTTGCTTTGAACGACGAACGCAAGAAACTGCAGATTCAGTTTGATTCCCTCCGGAACGAACAAAACCAGAAGTCGCAGGAAATCGCCAAACTTCAGAAGGAAAAAAAAGATGCCAAAGAAATGATTGCCGCCATGCAAAAGGTGGCGGTTCGTGTTCGCCAACTGGGCCCCGAAATCACGCAGGCTGAGGAAGAGTTGAACAAAACTCTTGCCGTCATTCCCAATATTCCGCACGAGAGCGTTCCGGTGGGGAAGGATTCGGCCGACAATAAGGAAATCCGTGTCTGGGGAAAAAAGCCCGTTTTTTCGTTCAAACCGAAGGAACACGATGCCCTGGGCGAGACATTGGGGATTCTCGATTTCGAGCGGGCCGCCAAAATTTCCGGGGCGCGGTTTACCCTCTATCGCGGCCTCGGGGCCAAGCTCGAGCGGGCGCTCATTAATTTCATGCTCGATGTCCATACGAAAGAGAATGGCTATGAAGAGGTGCTCCCGCCGTTTATGGTTAATGCGGAGAGCCTTTTCGGGACCGGCCAGCTCCCCAAATTTGAGGCCGATCTTTTCAAGACCACCACCAACCATTATCTGATTCCCACGGCCGAGGTGCCGGTGACGAATATTTTTCGGGATGAGATCCTCGCCGAGGAGAAACTTCCGGTCAAGATGACCGCGTATACCCCCTGTTTTCGAAGCGAGGCGGGGTCTTACGGCAAGGATGTAAAGGGTTTGATTCGCCAACACCAGTTCAACAAGGTGGAACTGGTCAAATTTGCCCATCCCGATTTTTCGTATAACGAACTTGAATCTCTGACGAATGATGCGGAGAAAATTCTTCAAAAATTGGGGTTGCCCTATCGGGTGGTGGTTCTCTGCACCGGCGATATGGGGTTCTCCTCGGCCAAGACCTACGACATCGAGGTCTGGCTTCCGGGGCAGAATGCCTGGCGGGAAATTTCCTCCTGCAGCAACTTTGAAGATTTTCAGGCACGGCGGGCCAAAATCCGTTTCAAGGAAACCGCATCCAGGAAAAACCGCTATGTTCACACATTGAACGGTTCAGGTCTGGCGGTGGGCCGGACGGTTGTGGCCATTTTGGAAAATTACCAACAGGCGGACGGATCGGTGAAAATTCCGGAGGTCTTACAGCCCTATCTGGACGGCGTTGGTGTCATCACGAAGCCGGTTTAACATTCCGGTTTTGCCGCCTTAAAGTTTCCGCCGCTTCCCTGAATACAATCAGCGCCAGAATAATCAAAACCCCTGCGATCCCCGCAATGAGAAAATCAGGGTGAGGCTCTTTTTTTAGAGAGGCCAAAATTTGCCAGACAAAGGCCGAAATGGTCGTCACGAGCATGAAGCAGGCGGGGATCAGCGTTGTCCGCGCGGGATAGCTCCGATTGGCGAGCCAGCAGGAGGCCACCAGGAGCGAAAGGCCGCCGATCAACTGGTTGGCGCTTCCAAAGGCCGGCCAGATACGGTTCCACTGGCCGGTCATGGCCAAAAGGGCCGACGCGATCACGACCATCAGGGTTGCCGTGTACTTGTTCCTGATATGAAAAAGTTCGCTTGTCAAATAGCGCGCAATTCGCGTGGCGGTGTCGAGTGTGGTCAGAATAAAGGCGTTCAGCGCCAAAACCGAAAAGGCCTTTCCATATCCTCCCAGCATGAAAGACGAAAGATTGCCGTACCCTTTGCTGAAAGCGGCGATGGGACCGGCTGTTTTCAGGGTGGAGGCAAGTTCGGTTTGGCTTAAGCCGGCCGCGGCACAGACGACCACCATCACCCCCACCAGCCCCTCGGTGAGCATTCCGCCGTAACCGATCCGGCAGGTATGCGTTTCGCTGGCGATCTGCTTGCAGGTGGTTCCCGAAGAGACCAGCGAGTGGAAACCGGAGATCGCCCCGCTGGCATTCGTGACAAACAGCAGGGGACAGAGCGGCCCCGAGCCGGGCCAGAGGGCTGAAGGATCCCAGGCATGATAAACGGTTGTATCCATCGGGAGACGCATGACAAAAATCGAGACGATGCCGATGCCGATGGTGAAAAAAAGGAGATACGAGGCGAGATAGTCGCGCGGTTGAAGGAGGAGATTCACGGGCGCCGTCGAGGCGGCTAGGCAGTAAATCAACAGAATAACGATCCAGATGTTTTCGGCCGAGAGGACGGCGGTATCCGAGAAACCGGCGGGGAATTTTTGGCCGAATCCCATCAGAAAGACGAGCAGACCGAGCCCCAGAAGGGTGGGCCAGACGGCGGAAAGTCGGGTGCGGTACAAAAGAAAACCGGTGAGAACGGCCACCGGAATGAGCCCCATCGACGGGGCGATGGAGCTTGGTTCTTCAACAAAGGTCTTGGCGGCAAAAATGGAAAAGACGGCGATAATCAGAATGAGCGCCAGCCAGATGAACCACGAAAAAAGAAGGCGGGCCGTGGGGGATATTTCCGGCTTGGCGATTTCGGAAATTGACTGTCCCTCGTGGCGCATGCTCAAGACAAGGCTGGAATAATCGGCGACAGCCCCCATGAAAACCGACCCAAGAAGAATCCAGACAAAAGAGGGGCCCCATCCCCAGTAGGCCACGGCAAGAACAGGCCCCACAATGGGGCCGGCGCCGCAGATGGAGGAAAAATGGTGGCCGAAAAGGACCAGCCAGTTTTTTGCCGGGACAAAGTCGACGCCGTCGTACTTTGTATGCGCGGGGGTCTTGTTGTTTGGATGAATTCGATAGAGGCGGTTTAGAAAATGTCCGTAGACTTTGTAGGCCAAGCCGAAAAAAACAAGCGTGCCAAGAAGGACAAAAACCGAGTTCATCAGAATTTACCCTACTAACAGGGTCATTTGTTTGTTGTCAAAGAGAAGAATTCACGAAGACACTTGCATTCTCGTCCGCAACTGTGTCAAAAACCCCGAATCATGGCAAAAGCGATTGCGGCAATTACCTCGGCATCGAGCGCCGAATATTTTTCCAAAAATCTCCAGCAGGTCGGTTTTTCGTCCTACACCAAGGCGATTCTCACCACCATCAAAGAGGCGGTGGATAATGCGCTGGATGCCTGTGAAGAGGCGGGGATTCTTCCGGAAGTATCGGTCGTCGTTGAGCGTCTGGGCGAGGCGCATGCCAAGGGGGCCGATCGCATTCGTATCTGTGTGGAAGACAACGGACCGGGTCTACCCATCGATGATGTGGTGAAGGTGTTCGGCGAATATCTTGCCAGTTCCAAATTTGGCCGGGGACGTTGTACGCGCGGTCAACAGGGGATCGGCATCTCGGCGGTCACTACCTGGGCCCAGCTTACCAATGCGCGCGGCGTCACTGTCATCACCAAAACCGACAAGATGCGTCAGGCGGTCAAGTGCATTGCCGAGGTGGACATTAAGCACAACAAGGGGGTGATGAAGGATAAGGAGACCATCGACTGGGACCGGCCCCACGGACTTTCGTGCGAATTTATTATCGACGCGCGTCTTCAACTTCAGGGGGAAGGGGGGTTGCTTGCGTATCTTAATGGATCCACGCTGGTAAACCCGCATCTCACGCTCAAATATAAAATTCTCGACCAGGATTGGGTTGAAGTTCCGCGTGTCTCGGAAGAGGCTCCGGAAATCCCGGACGCCACCGAACCTCACCCCCACACGATGAAACTGGGGGAGTTTATCGCCCATTCCCATCTTTTTGGCCGGGTGAAAGTCGGCGCCTGGCTTAAAAAAGGTTTTTCGCGTGTTTCGGATGGAACGTTGACGGAGCTGATCAGGGAAAAATTTGCATCGAAAGGGCTTCTCGAAAAGAGCGTCGATGCGGCAACAGAGGAGGATTTCAAAAAAGTTTTTTCAGGCCTGCAGAAAGCCAAATTGATGGCCCCATCCACCAAGAGTGTTCTCTCCATCGGTGAGGCGGGACTCGCCAAGAGTGTTCAGCGCCTTGGCAACGTCGATTTTTTTTCGGTCGTTTCGCGCAAACCGACCATCTGCGATTTCAAACCGGTCCTGGTGGAGGTTGCCATTGCCCGCATGACCGATCGTGGAGCCGGTGCCGAGGAACAGACGGCCACCCTTCTTCGTTTTGCCAACCGGGTGCCGCTTCAATTCGACAAGTCGGCCTGCGCGATGACAAAGGCGGCGGAATCGGTCAACTGGAGGACCTACGGTCTCAATCAGCCGAAGGATAGTCTGCCGCTCGGCCCCTATATTATTGCCGTCAGCACGGTTTCGCCGTTCATCAAATTCAAAAATGCCTCGAAAGAGACGGTGGATGCCAGCGATGAATTGGTCGAGGAGCTTCGCCGGGCCCTCATTCAGGCGGGGCAGAAACTTTCCAAACATATCCGTCGGGAAGAGAAAGAGGCGGACCTCGAAGAAAAGCGCCGGCATATCGAGCAATTCGGCCCGATTTTGGTCGACGGTTGTTGTCGGATCGTCAAAGCCAAAAAAGAGCGTCGTCAAAAGGCGCTGGAAGGTTTGGCCAAGCTTTTGGGGCGCGAGGCGCATTTGGCGGAAAAGGAATTGAAGGAAGCGGAGGTTCATGCCGAGGCGGCCCTGCAGGAATTACAGGAGGTGACCGGCATTTTGCCGTCTTCCGAATCGGAGCTTGCGGCGAAACCCGCCTTTGCTAAAGCTACGGCGGGCAAGCAGTTGTCTTTGGAAGGAATGGAAGAAAAAGATGAGTCAAAAAAATTTAAAAAAGAGGCCAAGTCCAAGGGAAAATAGAAGGGTGGAAGAAGATGAGCGGGAGAATCGATATCAAAGGAATCTCGGTCGAAATGTGCGAGCGCCTCCTGCGCGACCTCGAACGCGCCAAACGGCCTACCCTCGAGGCGACCAAGTGCACGCTCGACAACGCGGAATACAACCCAAAAGTCGGCTATCTTACCCCCGGCAACAAAAAGGTCATCACCGAATTAAACGTCAGTTCCGTCCAAAAAATGTCGCGGGCGATTTTTATTTTGGAGCTCCTGCTCCGCAACCTGGAGGTTGGGGCGACCAACACCAAGCGTGAAATCTACTATATCTCGAAGGGCGAGGTGAAACACAACCCGGCGCTCAAACCGCTCGATTTTACCGACCAGAATGAAAGCGACGAGATCATCGATTTCATCTGCGAGATGCTCGAGTGCTACCGCGAGGATGTGAACTGTTTTGCCAACGACCGCGGCGGCCAGACCTACAGCCAGCAATTGGTGGTTGTTGAGACGATGCCCGACGGATCCAAGGCGACCATCGATCTTTCCAAACTGGGAACAGCGCCGTTTCAGCCCAAAAACCGGCCGCAGGATCTGAAATTGAAGGCAAGAAAGAAGATCGATTTTTGCCTGATTGTTGAATCGGAGGGCACCGCCAATACGCTGGTCAACAGCGGTTTCACGCGGCGTCATCCCTGTATTCTCCTCGGCGCGCAGGGGGTTCCTTCAAATGCCGTTCGTGGATGGACCAAACTGATCCAGGATCAGCTGGATATTCCCTGTTATTTCTTCGGCGATCTCGACGCCTACACGATGCAGAATATTTTCCGGACGCTGAAGGCCGGTTCTGCCGGAAGCCTTATCCGCAATTCCGATTTTTCGGCGCCGGAGGTCAGGTTTCTGGGGGTATTGCCCGAGGATATCAAAAGGTACGATCTCCCCGATTACGCTGTAAGGGAAAACGATGTCTCGGAGAGCCGAGCGCTCAAAAAGGCGCGCGATGCGCTGGACAACGACCCTTTTTTCAAGGACAAAAAGAACAAAGGGGTATCCGACATCCTGAACTGGCTGTTGAAAAACAAACGCCGTTGCGAACAGCAGGCCTATTTTTCGGTGAATCCCCGCGATCCCCTCATGCCCGAGAAGATCATCATGGAGAAGATCAAAAACAAGAATTTTGTGTGATTGGCCGCATCGAAAAACCGAGCCAAAAGCCCAAACCATCGGCTAAATATATTAAGCAATTTAATATTGCATAATGCACAATATTAAATTGCAATATATGTGATAA
>JACQOY010000077.1 GCA_016207765.1 Deltaproteobacteria bacterium
CCGCCATCAACTGTTGGCTGTCCTTCAAGAGGGCCCATGTCTCGTAGGTAAAGGTGGAAAAGGTGGTGAAAGCGCCGATAAAGCCGACGAAAATTCCCATGCGCACCGAAGGATTAAAGAGAAATTTTTCATCGGCCAATGTCGCCAAAAAACCGAGGGCGAAACATCCGGTTATATTAACGGTCAGGGTGCCCAGCGGAAAATTTGAGTTGATTGATGAATGGACAAAGCCTTCCAGAAAATATCGGGAAATCGCCCCCGCCGCCCCGCCAACCCCCACAATAAAAAGTCTCAACATAAAATAACTCCTCCTTGGTAAAGTAGGAGTTATCAGCCCGCCTTAAGGCGGACGGTTATACGGCGAACCCCATCACCGATGAAATTTTCTTCTTTTTACTTCAAACTGTCTCCGGAGACAAGCGGCGTTTTTTTTATCGGGCTGTTGCGTCGGATGGAAACCAGTGCCGGGTGCGGTTGCAGACCGAGCAGACCGACAACATCACCGGGACCTCCACAAGGACGCCGACTACGGTCGCGAGGGCCGCCCCCGACTCGGGGCCGAATAGGGCGATCGCGGTTGCCACCGCCAGTTCGAAGAAGTTGCTCGCCCCGATAAGGGCCCCTGGAGCGGCTATCGCGTATGGGACGCGAAACAGGCGCATCAAACCGTAGGCGAGCGAGGAATTGAAATAGACCTGAATGAGAATCGGCACGGTGATCAGGAGGACGTGAAATGGCTTTCCCAGGATATTGTCCGCCTGGAAGGCAAATATGAGGACGAGGGTCAAGAGGAGTGCCGTCATGCTCACCGGCGCGAGACGAGGGAGAAAGTTTTTTTCGAACCAGACTGCGCCCCGCCTTCGGATGAGCCAAAACCTTGAGGTCATTCCGACAGCCAGCGGGATTACAATAAAGATGATCACGGAATAGAGAAGGACCTCAAAAGGGACCTCCAGCGACGAGGCGCCGCTGACCAAAAAACGGACGATCGGGGCAAAAAGAAAGAGCATGATCAGATCGTTGACGGAGACTTGGACCAGCGTGTAGGCTGGGTCCCCGTCCGTTAGATAACTCCAGACAAAGACCATGGCGGTGCATGGAGCGGCCGCGAGGATGATGCTACCGGCAATATATTGCGCGGCCTCCGACGGGGAAATCCATCCCGCGAAAAGGTGCCTGAAAAAGAGCCAGGCAATCAGGGCCATCGAGAACGGCTTGACCAGCCAATTGACAAAGAGGGTGATGAGGAGGCCTCCCGGCCGGCGACCGATATCCTTCACGGAGGTGAAATCGACCTTCATCATCATCGGAATAATCATCAGCCAGATGAGGACTGCGATTGGGATATTGATTTGGCTTGCCACCTGGTGGTTTCCCGTTCCGAACTCCAGGTGACGAAGCTGGTCAATGATTGGGGGGAACAGACGGCCGAGAAAAAATCCCAGGAGCATGCAGAGCCCGACCCACAGGGTCAGGTATCGTTCGAACAAATTGAGTCTCTTCGGGGAGGTCATTTTGGGGGTAACCTTTACGAACAGAATCGGACGCAGGTCAAGAGAAAGATGGAAATCGGAGCGGGACCGGGGCAAACTCCTTGCAGGTCGTTGTGAAATTGTTTAGGTATTCCCCAGATTGCGCCCGCCCTTGAACTTTTAGTTCAAGGACTGGCGCTTTCTAGTCGCTCAGGGGACGTAAAGCCCCCTGAGCTCCTGAAAGCGCCCGTAGCTCAGCTGGATTAGAGCATCGCGCTTCGAACGCGAGGGTCGGCGGTTCGAATCCGTCCGGGCGCGCCATGGTCTAAAAAATCGTCCCTACTGTTTCTCGACGTATTCCCTCGACTGGGTATCGATGACAATCACATCCCCCGCTTTGATGAAAAGGGGGACCTTCACGGTCATTTCATTGTCCAAACGGGCGTCTTTGAAAGTTCCGGCGATTCCCTTGGAAGGAGGATCGCATTCAACGACCGAAAAGGTCATTTTCACCGGCAGAGTGACGCTTACCGGAGTTCCTGCGTGGCTTGAAACGGTGAGAGCGGTCTCGGCTTTCAGAAAAGGAATCGCCTCTTCCAGAATATCCGCAGAGAGTTCCACCTGTTCATAGGTGTTGGGATCCATGAAATGATAGATGCTTCCTTCCTGGTACAAAAAATTCATGGTTCGACTCGTTACCTCCGCCTGTTCGACAGTTTCCACCGAACGAAAACGTTTGTTGTTTTTTGATTTTGTTTTCAGATCGCGAAGTTCGGTCTGAACGACGGCGTTTCCCTTTCCGGGGGTGATGTGCTGGACTTTCAGGACACGAAAGAGCCCCCCGTCAATCTTGAGAATTTGTCCCACACGGATTTGGGTGGCTGAAAGCATGATGAATCATCGCTCTACTAAGCCGATGAATTATCGGCAAGCCCGAAAAATGGCAAATGGCGGGAGGTGGACTCTGCCATTGCCTTGTGCCATGAATAAACGGTGATCACCAAAGAGCCTTTCGAAGCGCTGTACCTTGCCTACAACTGCCGCGAATTCGTTCATCCCGATCCGCTGGAGTTTGTCTATCGTTACGCTGATCCGCGCGATCAGGAAGTGGCCGGGCTTGTCGCCTCGGCGCTGGCTTACGGCAATGTCACACAGATATTGAAGAGCGTTTCAGGGGTCCTCGAAAAAATGGGCACATGC
>JACQOY010000080.1 GCA_016207765.1 Deltaproteobacteria bacterium
GTTCTTCGCGTGTCTTTCCACCATGGTCAAGCAGAGGCACGAGTCGATCGATCAGTTCAAAAAAGGGAACCGGGACGATCTGATCAAAAAAGAGGAAGACGAAATCCGCGTCATTGAAGGTTTTCTTCCCAAACAGTTAAGCGAAGGCGAACTCGACTCGCTGATTGCCGAGGCAATGTCAACAACCGGCGCCAAGGGCCCAAAAGACATGGGTTTGGTGATGAAGACCCTGAAGGAAAAAACAGCCGGCAGAGCCAACGGCAAACTCCTCTCCGAAAAAGTAAAAAACGCCCTAAGCAAAATTTCCTAAAATAGACCTTCATCAGATACCCCTTTGATTATTTTTTGGCCGTGGCTATAGTACCCGCTTTAAGGACTAAAAGGCATCATGACTGACCTCTACCCCCGCGAAAAGCTGGACGAAATCGTCAACCGGATGGATATCGTTACCCTGATTTCCGAATATACCCCCCTTAAAAAAAGCGGCCGTAATTACAAGGGATTATGCCCGTTTCACGGGGAGAAGACCCCTTCCTTCACCGTCAGTTCCGAAAAGCAGGTCTTTTATTGTTTCGGCTGTTCTGCCGGCGGGGACCTGTTCGGTTTCCTGATGAAAATCGAAAACCTCACCTTTCCGGAAGCCGTTCAAAAACTGGCGTCCCGCACCAACGTAACATTGCCGGCCGCCGATAAAAAGGCAAAGACAGAACGGGACAACCGCGAAATTCTCTACCGGGTCAACCGCTATGCGGCTTGGTACTTTGCCGATGCCTTAAAAAAACCATCCGGCGCGGCGGTCCTCAATTACCTCAAAAAACGGGGGATCGAGCCGCAAACAATCGCGGAATTCCAGCTTGGCTTTGCCCCCGATGCGTGGGAGGGGCTGGTTTCGTTCCTGAAATCGAAAAAGGTCCCGCTGACCCACGCGGAAGTTCTGGGCCTGACACGAAAAAGAAAAGACGGCACCCCCTACGATTTTTTCCGAAACCGCCTGATTTTTCCGATCATTGATTTTGAAGGGAGAATTGTCGGCTTCGGCGGCCGGCGGCTCGAAGACAAGCCCGCCTCCGAAGAGGCGAAGTACATCAACTCGCCCGAATCGCCCGTCTACCACAAGGGTTTAAGCATTTACGGGCTGGCCCAAGCCAAAAAGGCGATCCGTGAATCGGATGAAGTCATTCTGGTGGAAGGGTACATGGACCTGATTCGTCTTCATCAGGCGGGAATCAAAAATTGCATTGCCCCTCTGGGAACGGCGCTTACCTTTTCCCAGATCAATACCCTCCGCCGAACCGTTGAACGGTTTGTGTTGATGTTCGACGGCGATTCCGCCGGCCGGAAGGCCTCGGAGAGGGCCCTCTGGCTGATGTTTGAGGCGGGGATTCATCCCCGTCTGGTCCGCCTGCCGGATGGGGAAGACCCCGATTCGTTTGTTCAGCATCATGGGGGGGAGACCCTAAAGGCCGAAATCGCCAAGGCCAATCCGGCCATGGAGCAACTCCTTTCCGAAGAATTGAAAAAAACGGGGCTCAAAGTAAGCGATCGCGCCTCTGCCGTCCGGAAACTGCTCCCCCTCGTGCAGGCGCTCCCCTCCGAACTCGAACAAAGGGGGTATCTGGCGCGGATGGCCCAGTTTTTGGGCACCGATGAAGCCTCCCTTGTTTCTCTCGTAGCACGGCAAAAAAACCAGGAGGAAACACAACCGCGTGAGGCAATAGAGGGCCCCAATCCCAAAGAGGGACCACTTCGTGGAGGGGTCCCTTCGGGACAAAAGATTTCGCTTGAAAGAATTCTTTTGGAGCTTTATGTCAGAGACCCCCGGCTCACGGCGGACATTCTTAATCGGGAATTATTCCGGCAATTTGAAGACGAAACGATACGGAGGCTGGCCTTACACCTTGAGGAAAATTTTGCTCTCCGCAAGACCGATAGATGCGATTGGCTTCTGAATTCGGATCACGGTTTTGATCCGGCATGGATCGCCGAAGTGCTGGTGGCGAGCGAATCATGGCCCGAAGGGGAGGATCTGAAAAAAACGGCGCTCAAGTCGTTTAACCGTTGGAAGCTGAAAAAACTGCAATATGAACTGGAAAGGCTGACCGGTGAAATCCAGCTCGCCGAACTCAAGGAAAACAGGGAGCTGATTTTCAAGCTGTTGGCGCGGAAAAACGAACTGGCCAGCGGTATCAAGGAATTGCAACCGGAAAATTAATACATATGCCCAAAACATCATCCGCCGAACAACAACCTGCACGCAAACCGGTCGATATCAAGGGAGTCCAGCAACTGATCGACCGCGGCAAGGAAAAGGGCTTTTTGACCTTTGACGAGGTCAATAGCGCCCTCCCCGCCGAAGTCACATCGGCCGCCGAAATCGACGATGTCCTTTCCCTGTTTGACGACCTGGATATCGATATTGTCGACGGTTCGGACGAGATCAAGCTGGCCGGCAAAAAGGGGGACATCGAGCCCTCCGACAAGGAAAAGGGGGACGATGAACCGGCGGCCGAAAGGCCCGAACCCACGGAATTCGAAGCCTCCGAAACCGCAAGCCGGGCCAACGATCCGGTTCGCCTCTATCTGCGCAAAATGGGTCAGGTGCCGCTTTTGACCCGCGAAGGAGAAGTGGTCATCGCCAAACGGATCGAAAAATGGGAAGACCAGGTTTTGCAAATCATCCTCGGCTCCGCCATCGGCCGGCAGGAAATTCTGGAACTCGGCGAAGGATTGAGCAAAAACACCATCCGCGTCTTTGACATCATCAAAGAACTGGATGAAATGGAAGCGGGCGCCGAGGCCGACACATCGAAAGTTGAAGGGGAGCATCGTGTCCGCGTCTTAAAGCTCATCAGCCGGATGAAGGTGTTTGCCAAGGAATTCAACAAGCACAACCAGAAGGCCCAAAACAAGAGACTGCGCGAGGCCAACCGGAAAGAAGCCGAAGAAAAAAGAAACGAAGTGCAGATGAAGATGGTTGCGTGCCTGCGCGAAATCAATTTCAGCAGAGACACCATCAACCGCATTACCAACCGCATCAAGGAAACCATCGAGGCCATCGAGGGGCAGGAGCGGATCATCCGCGATAAGCGGAATTTGCTGAAGCTCGACGCGGACGAGGCTATCGACGTGGCCCGGAAAATCCGGAAGAGCAATTACCTTCAGCGCAAGCTGATGCAGACCACCAACCGCTCAAAGCAGGAAATCTTCGACATCTGCGACGCCATCCTGCAGACGGCGAAAAACACGCGCAAGATCGAGCTCAATTTCGACGCCAACATCAACGATTTAAAGCGCACCTACCGCGAGCTCAAATACGCCGAATCGGAGGCCGACCGCGCCAAGGCCGACTTGGTCGAAGCCAATTTGAGGCTTGTGGTCTCCATCGCCAAAAAATACACCAACCGGGGGCTTCAGTTTTTGGACCTGATTCAGGAGGGCAACATCGGCCTCATGAAGGCGGTTGACAAGTTTGAATACAAGCGGGGCTACAAATTTTCCACCTCTGCAACCTGGTGGATCCGCCAGGCTATCACCCGCGCCATTGCGGCCCAGGCCCGCACCATCCGCATCCCGGTGCACATGATCGAGACAATCAACAAACTTATCCGCACCTCCCGCTACCTTGTGCAGGACTTGGGGCGCGAACCGACGCCGGAGGAAATCGCCGAAAAGATGGAACTCCCGCTCGAGAAGGTGCGCAAGGTCTTGAAGATCGCCAAGGAACCGATTTCCCTTGAAACCCCCATCGGCGAGGAGGAGGACAGTCATCTGGGGGATTTCATCGAGGACAAGTCGATCATCTCCCCCAACGAGGCGGCGCTCAATTTCAATCTTTCCGACCAGACCAAATCGGTACTCTCCACCCTCACCCCGCGCGAGGAAAAAGTCCTCCGCATGCGCTTTGGCATCGGGGAACGCTCCGATCACACGCTGGAAGAGGTGGGACGAGACTTCTCCGTCACCCGCGAGCGCATCCGGCAGATCGAGGCCAAGGCCCTGCGCAAACTCCGCCACCCCAGCAGAGCCAAAAAACTCAAGACGTTTGTGGATTGGTAATGTGGGCTCGCTAGGATTTGAACCTAGGACCAACCGGTTATGAGCCGGCCGCTCTAACCAACTGAGCTACGAGCCCGAAAAACGTCTTGGAATATCGTATATCGGGTTAAAATAAAACACCAAAAAGATTGTTTACAAAACATTTCCCGATCTGTTAGGTAGGGGCCCGTTCTTGTTCTTTCCGGAGGCTGTTTGAAAAACGAACTGGTCAAACTCATTGAGCTGTCCAAAATCGACGCCGAAATCGACGCTATGGCGGAAGCCCGGGAAGAACTCCCCTCCCAAATCGATAAACTTCAAAGTCAGCTAAACGAGCTGGAAAACTCCCTCAACGAAAAAAAACAGGAACTTATTCTCTGGGAAAAAGACAAAAAAACCAGGGAACAGGAACTGACCGAAAAAAAGGACTGGATCGCCAAACGCGAAGGAATCCTGAAGGAAATAAAAACCAACAAGGAATATCACGCGGCCCTGAAAGAAGTGGCGCAAGCCAAAAAAGCAATCACCGATATTGAATCGGCCCTCCTGCAACTGATGGGCCGGATCGATGAACGAACCAAAGAACTGGCCGATCTGGAAAAGGAAGTCATCGAGAAAAAACCGCCGATCGAAGAGCAAATAAGGGGAAAAAAGGGGCAGATCGGCGTTCTGGAACAACAGGTGGGGGACAAAACCGCCGAGCGCATCCAAAAAGAAAAGGAACTCGAGGAAGGTCTCCTCAAAAAGTACAAAACAATCAAGGCCCGTCTTTCACCGGCGGTGGCCCCGGCCGGCAGAGGCGTTTGCCTGGAATGCAACATGAACATCCCGCCGCAATTGTACCTCGAACTTCAAAAATTCAAGCAGGTCATCTCGTGCCCCCGCTGTCACCGGATTTTGTATTTGGAGACATAAGCCGCAAACAAAGAGAGTCCCTTTGACGAAGCAATTTTTGTTCCCGCCGGTCCCATTGGCCTTCAAGACATTTCACCTCCGAGCGGCTTACAAAAATTGCGAAGACAAAGGGACTCTCTTTGTTTGCAGCTACAGTCATTTTACCAACAACTCACAAATTTTCTGCAGTGTCGGCAGGTCCCAATTCGGCCGGGCGAGAACTTTCAAATTTTCCTCCACATGCTCCTTTTCTTTCATTCCGGCCATTGCCGCGCAAACCCCCGGCGTCGAAACCACAAATTGAAGGGCCTTTTGCGCCAGCGTCAGGTGATTCGGCAGTTGGCGGGTAAGGGATGAAGGAAGATTCAAAAGCTGGCCTTGCAAAAGAGGGGCAGAGGTCATCACCGATATTTTATGGGCCGTAGCGGCCGGAAAAATGGGACAGCTTTTCCCCTGCAATGTCTGATTCGATATGCTCACTGCCTCAAGCATCGCCATGTTGTAGGGAAGCTGGATGGCCTGAAAATGGTGCCCGGCTCCCCCCGCCTTTTTGGCCGCCTCAACCACCCGGTCGAGCGAGATGTGTTCGGCCACTGCGGCCGGTTCGCGAAAGGCGGTCCAGGTGGCCAAACCATAACATTGGATTTTCCCCTTGGCCGCGTTTTCCTCGAAAAGGGAAAATGCCTTGGTGAGGCGGTCGTAAAAAACATCCTCCCCCGTAACCGGAAGCTGTGTTTCGGGGTTATGCAAATAATAAATGTCGATGGTATCAAGACCGAGGTTCGACAAACTAAGATCGATCTGCTCTTGAAGATAAGCGGGATGCATGCAGTGACAGGAGGCGACAATATCATCCGGCGTGATAATGCCCCGATCGAACCATTTCTTGCGGATATACGCCTCCATATTTGTCACGGGATTGGAATCGAAGGGGATAAAGCCTCCCTTGGTGCTGACCACCACCTGATTGCGCTGGATGACCTTCGATTCGATGAGCCTCTTCAAAACACGTCCAACAACTCTCTCACTTCGCTGGCACCGGTAATTGACCGCCGTATCGATGAAATTGCATCCCCGGGAAAGGGCAAAACCCACCGTTTCTTCCAGCAATTGATCGGTTTTATCGTCGTAGGCCCCCAAATAGGTCCCAAGCCCCAAAGAGGAGACCTGCCACCCTTTAAGCATCCGCCATTTGTCGGGATGGATGCCGTTTTTATGCGCCTTTTGAAATTTTTGGGTCCCTTCAGGGGTGGCGCCTTTGGGAGGAATCATGGAAAAAATGCTATGCCGAATGTCCCCAACGTTACAAGCAAAATGATAGCCCCAACCGTAGTCCCAACTGTAGCGATTAACAAATCACGGGGACAACCCCTCTTTATGGGGTAGCGTTCTTTCCACAATTCGATTAAAATGCACTTCGTGATGATTGTAGTCTTCATCGTCCTGATCGTACTTGGTCTTGTTATCCTCTATCCCATCACCCCCCGTTATTTTAAGGAAACCAAGAAATTGTGGATTACGGTCGGAACCATTCTCATCCACATCGGCGCTTACGGCCTGTTATGGCTTCATCTTCCAGGCGTTGTTTTTGTTTCTCTTCTGCTCTTCGAAGCGGGCCTGTTTGTCGTCTGGGATCCCTTTCATCTTTGCCCTCCGCCGCAAAAAAAACTTGTCAACACAATCGGTTTCATCGTCACGGCGGCGGGAGTCATCATCAGCCTTTCCATTTTCACCTCTTTTCCGCTCTGGCTTTGGGCCCTTCCCCTGATTATCGCCCTCCTTCCTTATGTGGTTCCCCCGTTGGGCAGGCAGAGCCGGTCGATTCTGGCCCTTTCCATCATTCTGGTGATTGTCTATCTGGGCATCATGGGGCTTAACACCTGGCGTCGGCTTGTTCCGGAAGGGGAAAAAACCGTTGGCACCGGTCTTGCCGGTTCCGAAACAAAATCGGAAAAAACTCCCGCCCCCGAGACTCCCCCGCTTCCGCCCCCTTCATTACCGGGGGAAAAAACAGTTACTCCGGCGCCGACGGTTCCTCTCGCAGGTGAACCTCCGGGGCCTGTAACCAGGGCCCTTCAGGGGATCGACAAAAGGATGCAGGAGCTGGAGGAGGAAAATGCGCGACTCAAAATGGAGCTTGAAACTCTGCGGAACGAGAACCTGAAACTGCGGGAATCAATGGTCGGGAAAAACAGGGAAATCGAACAGCAGAAAGAGCAGATTGAAGGGATCAAAGGGGCGGTGGAGAAGCTGTAGCTTTTTCCCAGGCATGCCTCAAACTCCGGGCCCCGGCGCGAGGGCCCCCGGAATGCCCGTAAATCCCCCTTCCCGCGATAAATCCAAAATCGACGTGACCAATTTTTTCAAGGACGCGGGGGAATGTGTCCGCCGCGTCGCTTCCGCCGGGAATCGGCAGGGCCGGCGCGATATTCCCCATCGGTTCCAAACAGGCACAAATGTTTTTCAGCACGCTTTCATCGGTCATCTGCATCCGTTCCCCAAAACCGGGAAGGACGATCATGTCGGCACCGGACAAACGCTGAAGTTTCGTCAAAACCACCCCGTCAATGCCGAAATGGCTCATCCGCTCGAAAAGCGCCAATCCCGTAAAATGGCCCATTACCGGCAGTTTTGATTTCCTTCGGAGCATCCGCAGGGCGCTGATTCCGGTAAACAGGCTGTTCAACATGACCGCGTTCGCCCCGTTTTTTTCGGCCTCTTCGTAGAGCCTTTCAATTTCGTCCACTTCGTCGGTCAGGTTGGCCACCAGCATTTTCGGCCGGCCTGTTTCTTTTTCGGCATTTTTGCGGGCGGTCCCGGCAAAACGCATCCGTTCAGCCGTTTTTGACCATTCGGCATCGGCCATCATCTCGTCGTCTTTGACGATATCGCACCCCCCCACCCAGCTTTCAAAGGCAAGCTGGGCAAAATCGCCGGGGGCAAGTCCGATGTTCGGCTTCACCACGCCGATAAAAAACGGACGATCATGAATTTTGAGCCGTTCGCGAAGCCCCCTGACCCCAAACTGCGGCCCTTCAAACAATTTGAGGTAGCTTTCCGGAAAATGGATATCGCAAAGTCTTATGGTTGAGATTCCGGGGCAGTAAAAAGGCCCCTCCCCGGCCATGGCGCTCAACAGATTGGGGATGCGGGGGCCAAAGTTGCGATGCGGATGAGCCACCCGGACGCGACAGAGGGTGAAGTGATTCCCCCTGATCCAGGGAAAATCGCACCTTGATTTTTTCGATGTCGAGAGAATTTCAAGGGCGACAACCTTGGCGCCGAAACGGAGGCGCAGGTCTTCATCAACGCCGGCGCGTTGCCATTGGGCGGTGCTTTGCTCGGAACAGAGCTGGGCGGCGGCGAGTTTTGGATCGATTGAGCATTCGAAGATATAGTCGAAGAAGAGATAATCCTCTCTGGAAATATTTTTCTCGTCAGCGAAGAAGGCGGCAATGTCTTTTGGTTCAATCATGATTCAACACCAATTATTGTCACATTCACCTGCCTCGATTTCCTCGGCCCGTCCAATTCCACGAAAAAAATCCTCTGCCAGGCACCGAGGTTTAATTGTCCGTTCTCCAGAACAATTGTTTCGGAAGTACTCATGAAATATTTCAGAAGATGGCTGTGGGCGTTTGATCGGCCGTCGATCGCTTCATGATTGTGCGCATAGCGGGCCTTTGGATCAGCCAGGGACGCGGCAAACCGGACAAAATCTTCGTGCAACCGGCCGCATTTTTCATTGATGGAAACAGCGGCCGTTGTATGCAGACTCGTCACCACAACGAGCCCGTTTTTCAAGGGTTGCCGTTCCACCAAGGTTTGAACCTGTGGGGTGATATCGATCAGTTCAATCGGGTTTTGGGAGCCGATTTTCAGGATTTCGCTTTTTATCATCATTTCCTTCTCTCCACAATAAACTCGGCAATCGCGCGAAGCGCATCCGCCTCCGGGCCAAAACCATTGAGCGATCCCAGGGCCTCTTCTTTCGCAATATTGGCCGCCTTTTTGGCCCCTTCCATGCCCATTACCGAGGGATAGGTCGCCTTCTTGTTTTCTGCGTCACTCCCGATATCCTTCCCCAAATCGCTCCCACCAACAATATCAAGGATGTCGTCGGCAATTTGGAAGGCCAACCCCACCGCCTCGCCGTAAGATTCGATAGCCGCCAGCCGGCCGGAGCCCGGCTGGCAGGCTCCGGCCGCCAGTTTTTGATCCGTTGCCTCCGCCATCAACGCGCCGCTCAAGACCGATGCCGCAATCAATCGCCCTGTTTTCAATTGATGCAGTTTGCGAAGGGCCGGGAGATCGATGGCGTTCCCTTCAGCTTCCATATCAAGCACCTGACCACCCACCATCCCCATCGAACCGGTGGCGCTGGCGATGTGGTAGATGATTTCGAGCACGCAACGCGGGTCGCGCAGGGAGTCTTTGAGCTTTCCCAGAACCAGAAACGCCTGCGACAACAATGCGTCCCCCGCCAAAATAGCCACCGCCTCGCCGAAAACTTTGTGATTCGTGGGGACTCCCCTGCGAAGACTGTCGTCGTCCATCGCCGGAAGATCGTCGTGGATCAGCGAAAAGGTGTGAATCATCTCCAAGGCGCAGGCGATGGGAAGAACCTCCCGCCGGCCCCCGCCGCACGCCTCGGAGGCGGCCATGCAAAGAATCGGACGAATCCGTTTGCCGCCGGCAAAAATGCTGTAGCGCATCGCCTCGTGTACCTTGGGAGGATGAAGCTCCTTTTTGGGCAACGACGAATCAAGCGCCTCGTTCACCAGCGCCTGGCATTCTTTGAAATAATGTTCGAGATCAAATTGCATTGTTTTCGTCAATTTTTAGCGCCGTCTTTTTGCCCGTCTGATCTTTCATCAACATTTCCACTTTCCCTTCCGCCTCATTGAGTTTCTGTTCGCAAAACCGGGTCAGTTCCATTCCCTCTTCAAAGACCTTAAGCGAATCCTCCAGCGAAAGATCCCCCCCTGTAAGCGCCTCCACCATCTTTTCAAGCTGGGCCATCGCCTGTTCGAATTTGAGGGTTTTTGATGTTTTTGACATATTGTAGGGGCGGCCCTATATGGCCGCCCATCGGTTAAGGGCAACCCCACCACATCCCATAAAGAGGAACTGCTTACGCTGTAAAGGGTGGCCGCTCTTCAAC
>JACQOY010000083.1 GCA_016207765.1 Deltaproteobacteria bacterium
CTCATTTCTTAAAATATTAATAATAACAAATACTTAATATTTTATTTTCTCTCGGATAATTTGGCATAAATTATGCATCTATTAATTATTAGAAGGAGGAAAAGGGGTAAAAGGGGGTATGAAAAAGGAACTGAACAACCGGCTTATCACCCTGTGGCAGAATCAAAAAGGAACCGCCTTTTTTGGGGTTGTCCTTGCCATGCTGTTCTTCACGACCATGGGGATCACCACCGTTTCCCTTGTTGCCAACGATTCCACCGGGGCCACCGGAAATCTGAATGGCTCACAGTCGTTCTATGTGGCCGAAGGGGGGCTCCAGCACGTCATCATGAACGAATTTTATAACGACACCGACTTCGGCGACAATGTCTCCCCCACCGATGCGCCCTTCGGCGCCGATTCCATTGCGCTCGGTGACGGGGAATTCTGGGTGGAATATTTGAATCAAAGCTCCGCTTCCGTCGATGTCCGGGTAACCGCTCAGGTCGGAAACGCGGTCCGGGTGGTTCAGCAGACGGTTACAGCCGGCTCCTACCCCTATTCCGCCCTGGTTGATGGAAACTTCTCTCTCAACAACAGCGAGGGAACAATCGACGGGGACATTGGGGTTAACGGAAACTACAACGGAGATGACATGACGGTGACCGGCACCATCTACGAAGACATGGACATCGATATGCCGACGGTTGATTTTGCCGAATATCTGGCTCTTATCGACACGACACAAAACGGAAATTACACCATCAGCTCGGACTATACGGGAAACCTCCGTGTAACGGGAAATTTGAAGATCGACGGCAATATCACCATTACCGGTATTCTGTATGTCGACGGGAATGTTGATTTTGACGGCGATAATGTTACAGTCAACGGGACCATCGTGACCGAGGGAAATTTGAACGGCAACAACCATGACAATCTTTCCTTCCTCGCCCAACCGCTGGATGACGGGACGCAAATGCCGGCCCTGGTCGTTGACGGAAATATCACGATCAACAACAGTGAAAACATCACCATTGCGGGAACAGTCTGGGCCGACGGCAACATCAACATGAACAACATGGAGAATGTCAATTTTGTGGGGAGCCTCATTTCCAACGGAAACATCAGTCTGGAAAACGGCGAGGACATCCAACTGGTTTTTGAGAGCGACTACATGGAAGGACTTCTCGGTTTTTCCGACATCCCCGGCGCTCCCGGCGGAGGCGGGGGCCTCACCGTTTCAGGCTGGAGGAGTCTGTAACGTGATGCGATTGTTTTCGGACAAGGGGCATAGTCTCATCGAGGTTATTTGCGTTCTGGTTCTTTTGGGCGTGGCCCTTCCTTCCCTGATGAATCTTTTCAGCAATACAACCGAAACCGCCGCCGGCGTCGATGCCGTTCCGGTCGCCTCCGCGCTTGGCAAGGGCCTCATGGAAGACATCATGGCGCGCAAATTTGACGAACTGGATGCAAAAGACGCAAACGGCAACTGGAGCACAACGTTCGGCCCCGATATCGGCGAGGATGCCGGCGACAAGAACACCTTCAACGACGTGGACGATTTTGACGGATGGGTGCAGAATTTCGGCGCCGACTACCCCGGTTATTCGGCAACCATATCGGTGGATTATGTCGATCCGGCCGATCTGAACACCCCGTTGGCGATCCCAAACCCGGCGCCCAACGATTGGACGCCCAGCCAGAAACGAATCGTCGTCACCCTTTCCAATGCCGATACCTTGCCGGGAAACCTCAATTTTACAACCATAGCCACCGAGATTCAGTCGTTGTAAGATCGGGAACAAGGCCATGACAAAATTTTTCAGACAGCAAAACGGCGTGACAATGGTGGAACTGGTCTTGAGCCTTTCCCTTCTGGCCATCCTTGGGGCGCTTGGTCTTTGGGCCTTTCAGCCTCTGCTCGACTCATGGACGCTTGGAACAACACGAAGCGAAGCGTCCAACCACGCCCAATACGGCCTCAGCCGGATGGCCGCCGAGATCACCCAGCTAAAGGACAATACAAGCGTCGTCACCGCCTCTGCCTTGACCTTCGAGTTTATCGATGTGGACGACAACGTCATCGAATTCAGCCTCAACGGAACCAATCTCATGCGCAATGCCGATGTCCTGGCCCGCGGCGTGAACAGCCTTGCCTTTACCTATCGCGACGTCAATAATCAGGTGATCGCCGCGCCTGCGGTTTCCCCCGCGGTGACCGATATCTGGCGCATTCTGGTCCAGCTTGAGGCCCAGGTCGACACGCAGGTTGTCACCATCGAATCGGAGATTCAACCCAGAAACCTGGAACGATTATGAGAAACGAAAGAGGGTTCAGCCTGGTCGAACTGGTTCTTGTTCTGGTGGTGACCGGAATTCTGGCGGTCTCCGCCATATCGGCCTACTTCGGCGCGGAGGACAACCGGGTTGACGGCGCCGCCAAACGGCTGGCGTCCGACCTGGCCTACGCCCGCCAGACGGCGCTGACCGAAAACGGAGTCTTCGGCATCGCCTTCGACACGGTCAACGACACTTATACCGTCCATGAATTCGATCCGGCCACCGCCGTCGAAACAACCATCGCCAACACACTGACGCAACAGGCGGCGGTCACCGACTTCGATAATATACCGGGGATGGAAGGGGTCACGATCCAGGCCGCCAACTTTGGCGGGACGCAAACAGTCCGTTTCTCCTCGAACGGCACCCCTCAGGACGACAACGAAGCCGATTTGGCGGCGCAAGGGACGGTGGTTCTCAATCATTCCGGCGTAACCCGAACCATAACCGTCCAAGCCAACACCGGCGAGATAAATATCCAGTAAACATCACTAATTTATTGCCGATAAGCCGAAAAAAGGATATATTTGCCGCGTCTTACCATCCGGGCCCCAAATATAAATGTACGAAGATTTCTTTGGATTTATGGCGAAGCCGTTCAGCGTGACCCCCGACACGCACTTTCTGTACCCTTCCGTTCAGCACGAGGCGGTGATCAACACCCTTCATTACGGGATTACCGAACGAAAAGGGTTTCTCCTTTTGACCGGAGAAGTGGGAACGGGAAAAACAACAAGTCTCCGTTGCCTGTTGAACAAACTGGGAGCGGAGCATCAGACAAGCCTGATCATCAATCCCCTGTTGTCGATAGTGGAACTTTTAAAAACCATCAACAAGGATTTCGGCTGTGAAACGCCCGGTGACACGGTGAAGGAACAACTCGAGGCACTCAACTACTTCGTCCTCGAAAACGCCAAAGAGGGAAGAAACGCCGTGGTGATCATCGACGAGGCGCAGGATCTTTCAACCGAGGCGCTGGAAATGACCCGCCTCCTCTCCAACCTCGAAACCGAAACGCACAAACTTTTGCAGATCGTCCTTGTGGGACAGCCGGAACTGGAGGAAAAACTGGCCGACAAGAATTTGCGCCAGTTGGCCCAGCGGATCCAGATTTTTTGCCGTCTTACCCCTCTGGCGCCGACGGAAATGGAGCGCTACATCCGGTTCCGCGTCGAAAAGGCGGGAAACAACGCAATGGTCGCCTTTGAAAAATCGGCCCTCAAGGAAATCCACAAGGTTTCCCATGGCATTCCCCGAATCGTCAACACCGTTTGCGAACTGGCCCTTCTTGCCGCCTATGGACGGGAAACACGGGTCATCACCCGGCAATTGGTGAAGGAAGCGGCCCGGGAGGTTCCAATTGCCCTGTAATCCAAAGTCGGCTCCATCATCCAAATCATCTGACTTGTCCTGTTTCACCACAGGACAAAACAGACAAAATTGCTATGTCATTCGCGATGGCTTGGTGTGTGCGAGTTACGTGGCAAGGGGCTGTTTCGCCCCCGAACGAAACATACAAAAATATGTCCATCATTCATGACGCCCTTAAAAAAGCGGAGAAAGACCGCTCCGCCGAAACAACCAAACAGCGCCCGGCCGGGGAAAACCGGCTCAGCGGGGAGAACCCGTTTAAAATTGAAGATGGGGCGTCGGGGCGCGCAAAAGCGGGAAAATTACAGGTAATTCTGCTGGTGGTCGCCCTGGGAAGTCTGGGAGGACTTGTCACCTGGCGTTTTCTCCCCAAACCCGGCGGTACAAATCCGGCGGTACAACCAAAAACAACCGTGGCGCCTCCCCAAAAAACTTCTCCCTTGGCTGAAAATCCGGTTTCTGCCGAAAAACTCAAAGAGGAGGCGCTCTCGGCATTCGATCTCGGCGATTTCGAAAAAAGCCGGGAAAACTGGGCAAAGTTGGTGCTGGTCACCCCCACCGATCCGGAAGTCTACAACAACCTCGGTCTGGTGCTCAAAAAATTAAACAGGGACAAAGAGGCCAAAGAGGCCTACGAAAAGGCCCTCGGTTTGAACCCGACCTATCCGCAGGCGCTCAACAATCTGGGGGTTCTGCTGATGGAAACCGGGGACCGAAACCAGGCCAAAAATCACTTTGAAAAGGCCATCCGGCTGAATCCCTCGTACGGCGAAGCCTTCTTTCATCTCGCCTCGGTTCTGGAAAATGAGGGCAACAAGGCGCTGGCCGCCAAAAATTACGGGAAATTCTTGAGCCTCAAACCGGACATCGATCAAACGCTCAAGGCACAGGTCGAGATACGCATCGCCCTTTTGAAGGCCGAGGCGGATCAGGGACGGTAGGTCAATGTTCAAATCTCTCCTTCCCCTCAAAAAGCCGGACCTTTTGGGAGTCGATCCCGGGACCCATTGCGTCAAAATCGTCAAAATCAGCAGAGTCAAAACCGGCAAATTGTCCGTCGACTTTTGCGGTCTCTACCCGATTCCGCGTTCCTCCCCCGATTTTACCTCCGACCTTCATGAGGTCATCAAGGCAAACGGCTTTTCCGGCCTCTCGGCCGCTGTCTGCCTCGACGATCCGGGCCTCAAGATCCGCAAAATGGAACTCCCCGCCATGCCCGATGCTGATCTGAAAGAGGCTGTGCGATGGAATATGCGCGACGCGGTCGAGGGCCCCGTCACCGATTATTCCATCTCTTCGTCGCCAATCGGGGAATCGGCCGCCGGAGGGAAGATACGCCGGACCTGGCTCGGTTACGCGGTCAAAAAAAAATCGGTCGTCGACCTGATGAATCTGATCACCCGAATCGGCCTGAAGCCCGCGGTGATCGAACCCTCGGTGGTGACTCTGGCGGCTGTAATCGATCGGGTCCATCCGTCGGAAGATCACTGGACCGGGGGAATCGATCTCGGCGCCGAAAAGATTTCCATGGGCATTATCGGAAACGGGCGGTTTTATTTTTCCCGCCCCCTTTCGGGGATGCGGGTGGATGAAGCCAGGGACAACTTGTCCGAATTCATGAAAAAACTGGCGGCTGAGATTCAAAACACACTGGATACCTTTTCGGTCACGTTCCAGCAGGGAAATGTCAACCGGATATACCTTTCGGGGGGGGGCGCGGGGTTCAAAGAACTTCCCGAATACCTTTCGAAGAATCTCGCCGTCCCAACCGAGGTACTCGATCCCTTTTCCGGAATGGAGCTTTCGGACGCCGCCTCCAAGACTGTGGCCGGCAACAAACACCTTTTTTCCCAGGCGGCAAGCCTCGCCTGTTTATAAAAATCCCCTCTCCCCTTGGGGAGAGGGTCAGGGTGAGGGGGAAAGCCGGCCCGTGGGCGGAATGAATCGATGATTCAGCGAATCAATTTAATCGAGAGGGAACCGTTCAAGTTCAGCTACCAGAGGCTCATCCACGCCGTTGTCGGGGTGATTCTTTTCTGTGCCTTCATCTACGGAATCCAGATTGTCCGCGTTGTCGCCGGACACTCGAAATTGAAGAGGCTCCATCAGGAAATGGCGGAACTAAAAGTCGAACAGGAGAGGCTGTTGAAAAGGGTGGAACCCGAATGGAAAGGAAGCGCCGCCGCCGAACGGCTTAAATCTGTTTTTGCGGGGGCTCCGGTATGGAGCGACGTATTGGACGATTTGGCGCAGAGGCTTCCCGGTTCGGTCTGGCTTACCGGCTTTGAAACATCGGGAAACGAAGCCGAAAAACAGGAGGAAAAAGAGGTAAAAAAGGAGGGGAAAAAAGAGGTAAAAAAAGAGACCAGGAAAAGGACCGGGCTTTTTTTGGAATTGAGGGGCCGGGCCAAAAGCGCCGCCGATTTGTCGCTTTTTATGGCCAGGCTGGAGGAATCGCCCCATATCTCCAAAGCAGTCCTGCGTGATTCCAAAATCGACAACGGCGATTTTGCCTTTGAGGTTGAATGTGATATTATGGCGAGGCCCTGATTGTTCATGACAAAAACCGATCTAAAACAGATAGCCACATCGCGTGAGATTATCCTGGCTACCCTTTTTATGGCCGCCGTCCTGATCCTTTTCATGCGTATTCTCTACGCGCCAAAGGCAAAAGACATCGCCGCCCTGAAATTGCAGATCAAAAACCTCGTTTTTGAAAAGGAAGCAATGGTCAAGTTCACCTCTGCCGTCGCCAAACAGCCGAAACCGCCCCCTTCCCCCACCACGGGGGATGTGGAGCCGCGACTCGCGGTGATCATGGGGCAAAAAGATCCTGAAGTTTCCGACATTGCGTCCCTGATGGCCAAAATCACCGAACCCGATTTTTTGAAAAACGTTCAGCTCGATTCGTTCAAATTTCTCGATTCAACCGACGAAAAAGGGTTTTCCAAAAGAGGGTTCGTTATTGAGGGACGGGGTTCTTTTTCCGGAGTATCTTCTTTTGTCAAAAAGATTGAAAAAATGCCGGCTCTGATCACTACCGACTCTCTCTCCCTGAAAGAGGATCCGGAAAAGCCGGGTGAAGTAAAACTCAAACTGGAGGGGACACTCTACCAGGCCAAGGGATTAACGGGCCCGGTGGATCAAAAACAATGACACACACAACCATTCATGAATCGGGTTCACTCTTCCCCTCTCCCCAACCCCCATGTACATGGCCCCTCTTTATGGGGTCCCCCCAACCCCAAAGAGGGGCCACTTCGTGGAGGGGGAGGGGGTTCACAAGGGCCATTTCCCGTGCTGTTTTGGCGGCACTTTTATTTTTTGGACCGACGGCGACCCTGCGGGCGGAGACAACAGCCGGCAGGGCCGGTGCCGACGGTTCGCTTTCCGACCTCTCGATGGAGGGCTTTGAAACAAAAGAGGCCACCCCCGCCGGTGTGCGCAATCCCTTTGAACCGGGACCCGCGGAGGACGGCAAGCAGGCTCCCACCTTCAGCCTCGAGGGGATTGTCGCCGGCAAAAGCAAGCGCCTGTGCCTCATCTCGGGACAGATCCTCAAGGAAGGAGCTTTTTTGGGGAATTATCTGATCGGGGAAATTCGTTCCGGCGAGGTCATCCTGAAATCGACCCAGGGGGAGCTTAAGGTCCGGATGAACAATTTTATTTCCAGTGAAAGTGCGCCCGGCGATCTCTACAATATCGCTTTTCAGGGAGCCGGCCTCAAGGAGGCGCTCCGCCTCATTGCCGCGGCCGGCGACTTCAATCTCATCCTTCCCGAAAACACAACCGGGAGGGTCTCGGTCATCTTCAACAAGACCGAACTCAAGGACGCGCTGGCCTCCATTTTGAGGGTCAACGGCTTTGAATTCGCCGAGGAAAACAAAATCGTCCGGGTTGGAAAGCCGGACGATTTTTCAGGCGATACTTATTTCGAATCGACGCAGATCGCGCTTAAATATGCCACCGCCAAGGATCTGGTCGCAACGATCAAACCGCTTTTGTCGGAAAAGGGGACGGTAATCGCCGATGAGAGAACAAACATCGTTTCGGTGAAGGACCGCCAGTCGATTATCGAAGATGTGCAGGATCTGATCCGGAAAGTCGACAAAAAGGACCAGCAGGTCCGGATCGAGGCCAAAATCATCGACGCCACGAAAAATTTCTCCCGGGCGATGGGAATCCAGTGGGGTTTTATGAGAGACTCGGGGCAGGTGCAAGGTTTCGGGTCGACGCCGGTTGGAGAATCGCCTGAAACCGGCAATCCGCTCAATTTCAATTTTCCGGCCGGCACCCCTACCAGCGGGGCGGGGATCATCATCGGCAATCTGATAGGCGGGATGGATTTCGAGGCGCAAGTGACCGCCGCCGAGGCAAAGGGGGACATCACCATCATCTCCCAACCGTCGGTAACCACCTTAAACAACGCCCCAGCCAAGATCCGAAGCGGGCTGAAAATTTACGTCAAGTCAACCTCGGATATCACCATCGGCACTTCAAGCGGCTCCTCCGGAGGCGAAAGCTCCGGGCTTGAAGAAATCGACACCGGAATTGAATTGACCGTCACGCCGCAGATATCCACCGACAATAGCATCAAGCTGAAAATCGCCGCCATAGAGAGCGAGGCCGACTTCTCGCGAACGGTTGACGGCATTCCGTCGGTGATCGACAATACCGCTTCCACCACCGTTTTTGTCCGGGACGGGGAAACAACGGTGATCGGCGGTCTGTTCAAGGTCAAGAAAACAAGCAACGTCAAAGGGGTTCCGGGCATTTCGAGCATTCCGATTATCGGCTGGTTTTTCAAATCGAAGGCAAAAACCAGGGACAACACCGAGCTTCTCCTTTTTATCACGCCGCGTATTGTGCATGATCGGGCCAACTTTGCCGCCAGAAAAACCAAACTTGCCCGGGAACCGGAGACGGAGGTCGAAAAAGCGGAGATCGAAAAAATGGAATCGGAGGTGATCGAGGCATCGGAGACGGATGAAACCCCCGCCTCAAAACCAAAACGGCGGTCGGAGAGGTTGAAGCAGAGGAATTGATCAAGTCCGGACAATTTAAAGCGAGTAGTCATTCTTCTTCAATAATAAACAACATTTACCGGACAAAGTTTTTTGATTCGATCGAAATCCTTCCTGTTGCGGGTCACGATACACGCATCGTGATCGACCGCCGAAAGGGCCAAAAGGATGTCGTTTTGCATTTCATAAAGTCTTTTTGGCACGAGCCATTTTTTATCGGTCATGGTTTTTAAATGCCTCCCCGCATCCAGATAGTTTTGAATCGATGGGCCGATAAGCGTCAGAGATCTTTCAATTTCCTGAATCGCCTTTTTTTCAGGTTCCGTTCGAACCCCCTGATAAAGCTCCATCAGCACAATACCGTGTCCTATAATCAGGCAGGGGCTTTTGGGGATCAATTTTTCGGCCCCCGGATTTGAGCCATGGAACAAATCGATGTAATAGCAGGTGTCAAAAAAGAGATGCCTCGGCTCACTCATAAAAAGACCGGTAGGATTTGAGCTTGCCGGCGTACCTGTTCAGAATGTCCCCGTGGCGCCGGTTATTGATGGCGGTTTTCAGGGTATCCTCTATGGCCTCGGTATAAGTTTTATAACCGAGTATCTTTTTTGCCTGATTGAGAAGGTTGGGGTCAAGGCGGAGGGTTTTATTGATTTTGGCCGTTTTGCCCTTCATATTTGCATTTTAAATAAAATGCCAATGCAAAGTCAACGGGAAAAAACAGGGCGCCTTTTGCCGGTGAAATTACTCGCGCACGAGACTGCACCGATAGCGGAGGCAAAATTCTTTTCGTCTCCCTCTGTTTCCTCATCTCCATAGACCTTGCGGAGGTAAAATATTCCCCCTCCCGAGAATCCAGTTCGGGTCCCACTTTTTTTTCAGATCAATCATCTTTGCGATCGTGGTTTTCGAATGCTGAATAGTCAGATAATCGCGGTGGATTTTTCCCAGCCCATGCTCACCTGCCACCCCTCCCCCATAGCCAACCGCCCTTTTGCACTGTTCGAGGACAAAGTCATGAATCATCTTCTTCTCGGAGGCATTCTTCGTCAAAAAATTCCAGTGCGGATGGCCGTTGCCGATATGGGCAAAGACAAGGAACGGGAGCTTGAGGCTCTTCGTATAAACCCACTTCATCATTGGCAGGAGCTTGTCGATCGGCACCCACCAGTCGGTTGAAATTTTTCCGCCACCGCTTTCGTGCCACCCCCTCGCCTCTTCGTTGACCGTGGCCGGAATATGGTGCCGTCCGGCCCGGATATCATCCTTTTGTTTTTCCGATTCACCAAAAAAAATCGATTCGCTCCAGTCGGGGTGCCCCTTCTCGCGGTAGAATTTTTCAATCCACTTTAACCACTCATCCGACTTGTTCGACAGGTCGGACTTCCCAAACTCCTGCTTCAAATAAATCACGCTCTTCGTCCCCTTGGGAAATTGGGGGACATCCGGATGCGTCCTGAAAATCTCAATCGCCCCGGGGCCGATCAATTCCAAGGCCCGAGGCCTTAACGTGGATTCCACTGTCCGCACCACAAACTCGATCGAGGCCAAAAAATCGTTGAAGGGAATCAAAAGGGAAAAATGGTCAAACCTTTGGGGGAGAACCGCGGTTGTCACCTCGGTAATCAAGCCCAGCGTCCCCTCCGAGCCGATCATTTCGTCGATCTCTTCCCCATCCAAAAAATAACCGGCGCGGTTTTTGGACGGGATTACGGGCATGCGGGCGCGTTTGATAATTTTTTCCGTACCCGTTGAGGTAAGAATTTTCAACTCACGGATATATTTCCGCGTCGGCCCATACAAAAAGGTGTCTTCTCCGGTGGCATTGGTGGCCACCGTTCCCCCCAGCTGGGCCTCCTTGTATGATGTCGGATCGGGGGGATAAAAAGAACCCGCCTCGGCGATCTTCTTTTTAAAATCGCCCAAAAGAATTCCCGGCTCCGCTTTGGCCAATGTTTCCCCTGTTTTCGAGTCGGTCCAGAGGTCAAGAAACCGGTCCTTTTTTTCAAGCGACACAACGAGCCCTTCATTAGCCGCAGACGAGCCGGTCAGCGACGTGCGACTGCCGCAAAAAGTGACCGGCAACTTGCGCTCATTGCATTCTTTAAGTATCTCGGCAACATCGCGGAAGTCGCGCGCGAAATAAAGGGCGTCGGGGTGGCCGGTATAAGTGGGATTATCCTTGTAGGTCTGGATCCGGGAATCGGATTTGAGGATAAATTGATCGGAATGAGGTATCTTCACACAACCGCCCTGACCCCTGTTTGATGATCCAACTGTCTTAAGGCCTTTTCCGTCGACCAGAAACGGCCCGGAATCGTCGTTTTGCATTTCGGGCAACAGGAATCACTCAGGTGATAGCCCGTCACCCTGAATCCGACGCGTTCGACAAGCAATTCGCCGCAGGAATGACAATACGTGTTTTCCCATTTTCCCACCTTTCCGGGAATATTGCCGGCATAAATATATTTCAATCCACAGGCCTCGCCGATCTCGCAGGCCCGGATGATGGTCGAGGCCGGGGTGTTGTCCGGATCGGTCATCTTGTAGTCCTTGTGGAAGGCGGTCACATGCCAGGGAATCAGAGGCGAAACCCCAGCCAGAAATTTGGCGATCCCCCGCAGTTCTTCATCGGAATCGTTAAATCCGGGAATAACGAGCGTCAGGACCTCAAGCCAGAAACCCTTTTCATGGAGCATTTCAATCGTCTTAAGGACATTGGCGAGCACCCCGCCGAGACTCCGATAATTCTTGTCGTTGAATGATTTTAAATCCACCTTGTAGAGATCGACATAGGGCCTGATGTAGTCGAGGACTTCAGGCGTTCCATTTCCATTGGAGACATAAGAGGTCACAAAACCTTCTTTTTTTGCCTCTTTAAAAATATCCACCGCCCACTCGCTGGTGATGAGCGGTTCGTTATAGGTGGAGGTAAGAATCTCCGCCTGTGACCTTCGGGCAAGCGAAATCAATTCGCGCGGCGTGAAACGGTCGACCGGCGCCACAGCATGGGGATCGCGCAGAACCTGGGAGGTAACCCAGTTTTGACAATACCCGCAGTGAAAATCGCATCCAAGCATCCCAAAGCTCATCGCGCGCGTCCCCGGATAGGCATGATAGAAGGGCTTTTTTTCGACCGGGTCGAGCTGGACCGCCCCGGCATACCCCTTGGGAACATAAAGAATCCCTCCCCGGTTGAACCGGACCCGGCAAATCCCCTCTCTTCCTTCCGGAATTTTGCACCGGTGCCCGCAGGCCGTACAAAGGAGTTTGCCGTCGGGGAATTTTTCGTAGAGCTCCCCCGGTTGGGCCAGCTTTGTCAGCACCTCTTTGAGATCGATTGCGCCGGTTGGAATAACAGTCTGCATGATCCCGCACTATACTCCTTTATCCACAGCTTGTGGATAACTCTGTTGATATTCATGTATCGTCACGTACGGTCATCTTTTGAAGCGCCCGGATGAGTTGATCTTTTTCTTCCTCCGATGTGACCTTGCCACGAATTTCAAACCCCTCCTCCTCAAACCAGGGGTGTGGATGAATCTGGATTTTCGCCGGGAAACCCGATTTTTTCACCTTCGCGTCGAACTCCTTTTTTCTTTTTTGATAGCGGGGATATCTCTGGTCCCTGAGAATTTCCCTTAAGGCATCCCCCCTTTTGGCCTCTTGAATATTCGACGGAATCAGTTTGATGGCTGTATCCAGAATTTCTTCCACCGGTCTTCCGTCGCGTTTTGAAAGATCGGTGAGCCATTCGAAAACCTCCCGCTGTTTGTTTTGGTTGAGGCGATAGGGTAAAAGGATTTGGAGCGGGTTTGCCTTCACGGCATCACCACCGGCACATCGGTTTTCCTGAAATCGGGATCAGTGGTTAAGATGGGGCAATCTTCCTCTTTGGCAAGCGCATAGGCGAAGCAATCACCGAGATTAAGTGGAAATCGGTGGCGGGCCTGCGCCGCTATTCGGGCCTGCTCCACAGACGGAGGGATAAAACGAATTGTTGAGGACAAAATCCGGTCTTTGAGTTGTTCAAAAAATTCGGGCTGTTTAATTTCGAGAACAATAAGAACCTCCGCAAGATTCACCGTACTCATCCGGAGAACATCGCGATATTGTTTGATCCGGTCAAGCCCCCACGGACCATGACTTTCCTTTAAGAAAACAGCCAGCAATACCGAGGCATCAATGACCATAGGTTAGAGTCAAGCCATCTCAATCACGGTGAAACGGGTTTTTTGGTTTCCCAAAGATCGTCATCACTAATTATTGTTTTGGGCTTAAGCGGGGCCTTCAATGCCATCCCTAGCCATGAATTAAAGTCGGTTTCCTTTTGCCCTTCCGTCAGACGCCGGATCGACTCGCGTACCGCCTGCCTAATCGCCTCGGATTTTTGCCTGATCCCCTTCTTTTTCATATACCGGCTCAAATCCCTGGCAAATTCGGGGGTCACATTAATGTTTAACTGACTCATGAAGTAAACTGTACATGGCCTGTACATGAAAAACAAGACCTTTTTTATCACTTTTTTTATCAATTCATTGACGTGTTAAACCGCCTTCAGTAGTTTTGGGTTGTGTGCCCCTTTATCCCCTCTGCCATCTTCATCGATAAAACCGTTCGCGACCTCCCCCTCACCCGTCGGGTGATCAACCATTTTCCGGCTATTCCGGTCACAGAGATTGAAAATCCGGATATTTTGAAAGAACCCTTCCCCGCCACCTCGGCCAAAAAACAGCTTTTGATCACGCGATTCAAAGGGGAACCGGTCAAACCATGCCAGGGAATGGGCGATTATGTCTGTTGCAACTACATGACGGTCAGTTTCGGCACCAACTGTCATTTTGAATGTACCTACTGCATCCTGCAGGATTATTTGAAAAACAACCCGGCGATGACCCTTTACGCCAATGTTGACGAAATCTTGGCTTCCATCGAACGCCGGCTGGTTCAAAATCCAGGGCGGCAATTCCGTATCGGCACCGGCGAACTGGCCGATTCTTTGGCCCTGGATGACATCACCCGATTGACAGGCGATCTGGTCCCTTTCGCGGCCCGGCAAGACAATCTGATTCTCGAACTGAAGACAAAATCAGGCTGTGTAGACAACCTGATCGGCCTCAATCACCGGAAAAAAACCGTGATCTCCTGGTCCCTTAACCCTCAAAAGTTCATTGATGATGAGGAGTATAAAACCGCTTCGCTCGACGAGCGTCTCACTGCGGCAAGAAAAGTTGCCTCTGCCGGCTATCCGGTGGCGTTGCACTTCGACCCCCTGCTCGCCCTCAAAAACTGGTCTGACGAATACGTCCGACTCGTCCAACAGGTCAGAGAGGTCTTGCGTCCGACCGAAATCGCCTGGATCTCCATCGGCTCGCTCCGTTTCACGCCCGGTTTGGGCAAAATCATCCGCGAGAGGTTCCCCAAAAGCCGGCTTTTGACCGGCGAACTTTTTCCCACTGAAGACGGCAAGGTTCGTTATTTCCGGGAAATCCGCGAGGAACTCTACAGCCACGTTAAAAACCTCGTTGACTCGGCCTTTGCGGGGGTGCCAAACTACTTATGCATGGAAACCAAACGGGTTTGGGGGGAGGTTTACAAAAACATACCGGAGACCAAAGGCGCGCTCGAGGCGCACCTCGCTCAACAATTTGCCTGTTAACATCATCCAAACGCAGTATGGGTCACAGATCGGCGACGTGGAATTTGTCTGGGCGAGGAATTCAAAGGAATTCCTTTTTGCCAATTCGATTCTTGTGAAAGGCTCCCCTTCCATTCTCATCGATCCCTCGGCCACATTCACCTACATCGAACAGCTTGCCTCAAGCCGATCGGTCAATGTCATCCTCAACACCCACTATCACGCCGATCACCGAAGCTTGAACGGCCTTTTCAAAGAGGTGATTTTTGCGGCGCATGAAAAAGACGCCCCCGCCATTCGCGACCACGAAACCTATGAGGAATTTGCCGATACCGACCCGAATTCCTTCTATTCCGAGTGGCGCAAGCAGTTTTTCAAGCAATACCAGATCCACGACTGCCCGGTCTCACAACTCTACAAAGGCCGTGAGCTGATCGAAACCGACACGACCCAGATACAGCTTATTCATATTCCGGGACACACGCCGGGGCATATGGCCCTCCATTTCAAAAACATCAATACCGTTTTTACCGCCGACATCGACCTCACCCCCTACGGCCCCTGGTATGCCAATGTGGTCAGCGACATCGACGAATTTATCGCCTCTGTCGAGAGGATGAAAAAGATCGAGGCCGATTATTACGTCAGCTCCCACGGCGAGCGTATTTACACGCCGGAACAATACAGGGAAAAAATCGACCGTTTTGGAAGGCATTTTCAGGAACGGGACGAAAAAATTCTGGAGCTCCTGAAGGAAGGCCCAAAAGAACTGGCGCATATCGCGAGCGAAGCAATTGTCTATCGACGCCCATCGCTTGTCGATCCACTGAAGGCCTATTTTCAGTGGCAGATGGTGATCAAACATTTGGAGCGGTTGGAGAAGAAGGGATTAATCCGAAAAGAGGGAGAATTGTATCATCGATTATAATTTGCCGTTGATCGCCATCGGCACAACCACCGCCGCCCCCACCCCCGCCGCGGCGGCGATCCCCACAAAAATCCACATCCCGATCTTGTCTTTTTCTTCCTCGTCCCCGGTTTCAAATTCCTGATTGGCCGGATTGGCTCCTTTCATGAAAGAGCCCCGCGCCGAAACTGCGGGACCATACTGCATTGATTGGCAGGAGAAGGTAAAAAAAAGAAAAAAAACAAGTCCCAGGGAAACGGTTCTTTTCATTTGATTTTGGCATCGTAAGGGAATCTCCTGAGAACTGCAAGAAGACCTTGACACGTATAGTGGACTGGAATAGTCTTATATAGGTTAAAGATGAATAATATGACATGTAACCAGTTGAAATAATAAAACTTAATTATAATCTATACACGATCTTTATGCTCCGGCTGAATCGCAAAACTGAGTATGCCCTTTTGGCTATCGAACATATGGCCCGAAAAGCGGATACCGCCGATGCCATCACGAGTACCCGTGAAATCTCGGAGGCGCATCATATTCCCAATCCCATTCTGGCCAAGGTACTCCAGAAATTGGCGGGCAGAGGGGTGATCAAGGCGGTCCATGGCACCAAGGGGGGGTATGTCCTCACCAAGAAACCGACCGACATCAGCGTGATCGACGTCATTCAAATTTTCGATGGAGCGGTGGCAGTGGCCGACTGTTTCAAGGAAGAAAAAATCACCTGCCCTCAATGGGATGGGTGCCTGATCAAAACCCCGTTTTATGAATTAAACCGGAAGATTCACGACCTTCTTGCGGAAACTTCCATCGCCGATCTGGCCTTGACGCGCGAGAAGGAGCATGAATCGCAAGCGACTCAAATACCTGTATGACAAATGCAACCGTCCATGAACTGACGACCAGCGAATATAAATACGGTTTCGTGACCGATATCGAGCAGGAGTCGGTGCCGCCCGGTTTGAATGAGGAAATCATCCGCCTCATTTCCAAAAAGAAAGAGGAGCCTGAGTTCATGCTCGACTGGCGGTTGAAGTCGTACCGCCACTGGCTGACAATGAAGGAACCCACATGGGCGAATGTCCACTACCCTCCCATCGATTATCAATCGATTATCTACTACTCCGCCCCCAAAGTGAAAGGCGACGGTCCGAAAAGTCTTGAAGAAGTCGATCCGAAGTTGTTGGAAACCTACACAAAACTCGGCATCCCGCTGAAGGAACAGGAAATGCTGGCCGGCGTGGCCATGTCCGGCGTAGCGGTGGACGCCGTGTTCGACTCGGTTTCGGTGGCCACCACCTTCAAAAAGAAATTGTCCGCCCTGGGGATTATTTTCTGCTCCTTTTCCGAAGCGGTTCGCGAGCATCCAGAACTGGTGAAAAAATATCTTGGTTCCGTTGTTCCCTACACCGACAACTTTTTCGCCACGCTCAACTCGGCCGTCTTTTCCGACGGATCGTTTGTCTATGTGCCGAAGGGAGTCCGCTGTCCCATGGAACTCTCCACCTATTTCCGGATCAACGCCTCCAAAACGGGACAGTTCGAGCGGACGCTCATCATCGCCGATGAAGGGGCTTATGTGAGCTATCTGGAGGGATGCACCGCCCCCATGCGTGATGAAAACCAGCTTCATGCGGCGGTTGTTGAGCTCGTGGCGCTTAAGGGGGCGCAGATCAAGTATTCCACGGTTCAAAACTGGTATCCCGGGGACGAAAACGGCAAGGGGGGAATTTACAATTTCGTCACAAAACGCGGAAAATGCGCGGGGGCCGATGCAAAGATTTCGTGGACTCAGGTGGAAACCGGATCGGCCATCACCTGGAAATATCCGAGCTGTATTCTTCAGGGGGACAACTCGGTCGGCGAGTTTTATTCAGTGGCGCTCACCAATAATTATCAGCAGGCCGATACCGGAACCAAAATGATCCATATCGGCAAAAACACCCGGAGCACGATCATCTCGAAGGGAATCTCCGCCGGCCACGGTCAAAACAGTTACCGCGGATTGGTGAAAATTATGAAGGGGGCTTCCGGGGCGCGAAACTATTCCCAATGCGATTCCCTTCTTTTGGGTGACAAATGCGGCGCCCACACCTTCCCCTACATTGAAATGAAAAACCCGACAGCGCAGATGGAGCATGAGGCAACAACTTCAAAAATCAGCGAGGACCAGCTTTTTTACCTGAGAAGCAGAGGTATTTCGGAGGAAGATGCCGTCTCGATGATCGTCAATGGATTCTGCAAACAGGTCTTCAAGGAGCTCCCGATGGAGTTCGCGGTTGAGGCGCAGAAATTGTTGGGCGTCAGTTTGGAGGGAGCGGTTGGGTAAAATAGTCCTCCCCTCCTTTGTAAGGAGGGGTTGGGGGAGGTAGAGAGCAGATAAATAGACCAAACGCTCTACCCCACCCGACCTCCCCTTACAAAGGGGAGGAGTTTTCAAGGATTAACATATGAGTCTGTTGGAAATCAAAAACCTTCAGGCCTCGGTGGGTGGAAAGAAAATCTTAAACGGCATCACCCTCACCATCAATGCCGGCCAAGTCCATGCCATCATGGGTCCCAACGGGTCGGGGAAAAGCACCCTGGCGCACATCCTTGCCGGACGTGAGGGCTATGAGGTTACCGGTGGAGAGGTGCTTTATCAGGGAAAGAACCTCCTTAAAATGACGCCGGAGGAGCGGGCGCGCGAGGGGGTTTTTCTCGCCTTTCAGTATCCTCTCGAAATCCCCGGCGTCAGCAGTCAGTATTTTTTAAAGGCGGCGCTGAATGCGATGCGCAAGCATCAAGGCCTCCCCGAACTCGACGCCATCGACTTTTTAAAGCTGGTCCGCGAAAAAATGAAGGTGGTGGAAATGACCGAAACCCTTCTGAACCGGCCGGTCAACGAGGGATTTTCGGGAGGGGAAAAGAAGAGAAACGAGATCTTTCAGATGGCGGTGCTCGATCCGACCCCGGCGGGCCGACTCGGCCTGGCGGTCCTGGATGAAACCGACTCGGGGCTTGATATCGACGCCTTGAGGATTGTGGCGGGAGGGGTCAACTCCCTGCGAAGCAAAAAACGGGGGATGCTCGTCATTACCCATTATCAACGCTTGCTCAACTACATTGTCCCCGATTTTGTCCATGTCCTTTCAAAAGGGA
>JACQOY010000084.1 GCA_016207765.1 Deltaproteobacteria bacterium
GGAGAAAATGAAATAATCATGTAGGGGCAACCCCCGTGGCCGTGTAAACGGCCCCTCTTTATGGGGTTGCCCTTTATTACGGGCGGTCGCAGGGGGTCGCCCCTACAAGGAACGGATTTGAAACTCATCGTTGGCCTCGGGAATCCCGGGAAAAAATATGAGGGGACGCGGCACAACATCGGTTTTCGGGTTGTCGACCGGTTGTGCGAGGCGCTGGAGGCGAAGTTCAAAAAAGCCCGGCTGAGGGAAGAAGCGGTCGTCAATATGGCGGGGGCGGTGAAAGTAATTCTCGCAAAGCCGCTTACCTTCATGAATTTAAGCGGGGAGGCGGTGGGCGAGGTTTTGAGGTATTATCGCCTTGATCCGGAAGGGATGCTCGTTGTCCACGATGACCTTGATTTACCCCTTGGACGCCTCAAGTTTTCGAAGGGATCTTCCGCCGGCGGCCACAACGGGGTCGCGTCGATCATCAATTCGATCGACACCCGGAAGTTTGGCCGTTTGAGGATCGGCATTGGGCGTCCGTCGGAGACGGAAGGAAAAGATGTTGTCGCCTATGTCTTGGAGCCGTTTCCGCCGGACGAGAGAAAATTTGTGGAGGAAACGATCGTCAAGTCGGGGGAGGCCCTGCGGGATTATTTAAAAAGCGGAATCGAGGCGGTGATGAACCGCTACAACAAGAAATAACGAAATAACGGAGATCCAATTATGAACGAATACGAAACCATTTATATCGGTCGGCCTGATTTAGCCGTCGGCCGAATCGAGAAAATCAATGAAAAAATCCAAAAAATCCTGAAGGAGGGGAAGGCGGATGTCATCGACTGCCGCGATTGGGGGACCCGCAAACTCGCTTATCGCATCGGACCATGCACGAACGGCCGCTATGTCTATTTTAATTACACGGGCGACGGCCATTTTATTACCGAACTGGAGCGGACCCTCAAATATGAGGAAGGGGTGATCCGCTATTTGACGGTTCGTTTAGTCGACGTCGATGCGGTTGCAAAAAAGAAAAAACGGATCAACCAACTGGAAGAAGGGCACGACGGTTTCGATGAACGCGGTTCTCCACCGGAGTCCGGATCGGCTTCTGAAGGATACAAAGGAGAAGACAATGGCCAGAAAGATTAGAAAAAAAATCAAAAAAGAAAAGAGACGGTCCACAAGCAAGCGGAAAAGCTGCCGGTACTGCACCGACAAAGAACTGATGATCGACTACAAACTCATCCGCCAGTTGGGAAGTTTTTTGTCGGAAAGGGGGAAAATCGCCCCCCGCCGGATTTCGGGCAATTGTGCCTATCATCAACGGCGGGTTGTTGAGGCGGTGAAAAGGGCGCGCCTGCTTGCCTTGTTGCCGTACACAGCCGCTCACGCCACGCTCTGACCCGATTGTGAATCATGACTCGTTCATTCAGTTTCGTCGGGCGGTTCCCGGTGTTTTGCTGACTGTGGCCCTCTATTTGAGCGGCCTGTTTGTCCTGTTGACGCCGCTGGCTCCCCTCTATTATCTGTTGACCGATCGCCGGGGAGCGATAGTCAGGATTATTCTTCCCGTTTTTGTCCTTCTTCTTTTCCTCTATCTGTTTCTTCTGGTTCCGCTGAATAATTTTTATCAAGCTCATCCCGGATGGTCGTGGCTCATTCCTCTTCCCGGGATGAGTTTGATGCCTCTTCTTTCTTCCCTGGCTGCGACTCTTTTCGGACTCCTTTATTTTCTTTTTTTTGTCGGCGTGGCGGTTATTGTGCAAACGATTCTCACAAAACCGGTGAGGCCAACGCGTGCCCTTGGAGGGGCGGCCTTGTTTTTCTTTTTGGCGGCTTTTCTTATTTATGCGGGGTATGCCCTCATGAGCGGCGTGTCTCCTCTTGGTTTTGCGTCGGCGACCATCCGGAGCGCGGTGGATGAATTCATCGCCCTGCAGGAAAGGGCGGGGATTCCCCTCTCACAGTTGGCTTTGCTCAAGGAGAACGTCGCTCTTTTTGTCCGTTTGTGGCTTCTCTTTTCCCCCTCGATTTTATTCTGTTCCATCCTTTTTATCCTGGTGTTGAATCTGGTGATTGGAAAAAAGGTTTTCACCCCCTTTGTCGCGGAAGTCCGCCGGGAGCCCCTGAATACCTGGTCGCTCGATTTTTTTTGGGTCTGGGTGGTGATAGCGGCTGTGGGGGCTTTGCTCTTGAACAGTTGGTTTTTCGCCAAGACCGCGCTTATGGCCCCGGCCGCCAATATCCTTTTGGTTTTGATGTTTGCCTACTTTTTGCAGGGGCTGGCGATTGTTTCCTGGTTTTTTGAAAAGAAAAATATCGGTCCGGTTTTTCGTGTCATGATCTATTCGTTTCTGGTCATTCTTTTCCAGACGTTGGGAGTTATCGTTATGGCCCTGGGTTTTTTTGACGCCTGGTTTGATTTTCGCAAGCTCTCGAAAGCAACTCCGCAGGAAAACAAATGAGGGTTGATAATTTTTGGCGGACGTACTAATCAGGGAAAATTCCAATTTTCATCGGAGGATTTATGCAGGTTATCTTACAGAAAAGCGTTTCCCATTTGGGCTTGGTTGGCGACGTGGTTAATGTCGCCGCCGGTTATTACCGGAATTTTTTGGGTCCCCGTAATCTGGCCCTTTTAGCCAACCCCAAAAGCATCCATCAAGTCGAACATCAGAAAAAAGTCATCGAGGCCAAAAAGGCCAAGGAAAGAACAGTGGCGGAGGCAATCAAGGCAAAGATCGAGGCCTCCCCGGTGACGATCGCGCATGCCGCGGGAACGGGCGACAAACTCTTTGGTTCCGTCACCTCGCAAGAGGTCGTCATGGCGCTCAAGGCCGCCGGGTTCGCGGTGGATAAAAAGCTCCTCAAACTCGAGACCCCGATTAAAAACCTGGGAGAGCATCTTGTGGAGGTTAAGCTTCATCCGGATGTTGTGGCGCAGGTCAAAATCAATGTTCTCAAAAAGTGACCAGTGACTGTGACCTGTGACCGATTCTTTGCCGGTCACCAGCCGCCAGCCACTCGTTACTGCTTTTCATGTCTTCCCGCAACGCCGCCAATTCCCAGGCGGAAGTTCTCAAGGCGAAAGTCCCTCCCCAGAATGTAGAGGCCGAACGGGCGGTTCTCGGTTCAATTCTCATCGATCACGAAACGATCAACAAGGTGCTGGAGATTCTTCGGCCCGATGTCTTTTACCGTGAAGGCCACCGCAAAATTTTTGCGACCATGATTGCCCTCTTTGAGAAGGGGGAGCCGACCGATTTTGTCACGGTCTCCAACCACCTCCAGGCCGCGGGAGAGCTCGATTTTATCGGCGGGGCATCCTATCTTTCGGGGCTTGTCGATGCAATTCCCTCTTCCGCCAATGTGATGGCCTACGCCCGCATTGTCCGTGAAAAAGCGGTTGTTAGAAGGTTGATCGAGGCCGCCGCCGAGATTGCCACGCAAGGGTACGAAAGAGGGGACGATGCCGACACCCTCATGGATTATGCCGAAAAACGGATATTCGATCTGGCCGAAGACAAGATGGGGCAGAGTTTTGTTCAGGTCAAGGACCTGGTCAAGGATGGCTTTAAAAAAATCGAACAACTCTTTGAAAGCAAAGGTCAACTCACCGGTCTTGCCACGGGGTTTACGGAATTTGATCACCTCACCTGCGGGCTTCAGCCGTCCGATCTGATTATCATCGCGGGGCGTCCCTCGATGGGGAAAACGGCACTGGCGTTGAATATCGCCGAACATGCCGCCATCAATGAAAAAGCGACTGTTGCCCTGTTTTCCCTCGAAATGTCGAAGGAACAGCTGGTTACCCGCATGCTTTGCTCGCAGGCGCATATCGATTCTTCCCGTCTGCGCAAGGGGGAGATTGAGGAACGCGATTGGCCCCAGTTGACCCGGGCGGCGGGGAATCTTTCCGAGATCAATCTTTTTATTGACGATACCGCGGCCGTGACCGTTTTGGAAATGCGGGCCAAATTACGCCGGCTCAAAAGGGAAAAAGGGGTGAATCTTGTCATTGTCGATTATCTTCAGCTGGTTCGTTCCACCGGAAGTACCCAGAGCCGCGAGCAGGAGATTTCCGAAATTTCGCGGTCGCTCAAAGGCCTGGCCAAAGAACTGAAAGTGCCGGTTATCGCGCTTTCCCAGCTCAACCGGGCTGTGGAAAGCCGACAAAACCGCAGGCCCCAACTCTCTGATTTGAGGGAATCAGGCGCGATTGAGCAGGATGCAGACGTGATTGCCTTTATCTACCGGGACGAGGTCTATGATCCCAACACTCCCGACAAGGGGATTGCGGAAATCATCGTCGGCAAGCAGAGAAACGGGCCGATTGGTTTTTCCCGGCTTGCTTTCTTGAACAGTTATACCCGTTTTGAAAATCTTGCTTATGAACCGGTTCCCGATTTGGACGGCCCGCCAGGCCGGCTCGGCCCGCCAGATCGGCTCGGTCCGCAAGGCCGGCTCGGCTCCCCGGGTCCGGAAAGAAACTGACAGGACAAGTCATTAATGACCGCCAAATCCACATTGATGATTGCGACGCGCAATCCCGGAAAATTCCGGGAGATCGCCGCTTTTTTTGCCGATCTTCCCTTAAACTTAAAGAGCCTCAAGGATGAGCCGCGGATCGGCGTCATTGAGGAAGACGGTCGGACATTTGTTGAAAATGCCCTTAAAAAGGCCCGGGTTGTCTGGAAGGTGACTGGTGGCACTGGCACCAGCCCTGCCGGTGGTTTTGTTCTGGCCGATGACAGCGGATTGGTCTGCGATGACTTGTCTGGCAGACCCGGAGTCGGATCGGCGCGGTTTGCCGGTCCCAAGGCAACCGATGACGAAAACAACCGCCAGTTGATTGAGGAATTGAACGGAGTGCATGACCCCAGCAGAACCGCACGGTATATTTGCGCCCTGGTTCTTGTCGATCCGGAAGGAAAGGAGACCGTGGTTGAGGAAACCTGTGAGGGGATTATCACACTCCAACCGGCGGGTACCGGCGGGTTTGGATATGATCCCTATTTTTATGTTCCATCGCACCGTTGCACGATGGCGGAAATTCCCCTCAAGGTCAAAAACGAGATTTCCCACCGGGGTAAGGCCTTGAAAAAAATGCACGAATTTTTGAAAAAACATCTTTAAATCGTTGATCTTTAAAAAAGATTCCTATAAAATCTGGGCTGTTGTCGGTTCTCCATCCATTTTTACTTTAAGAGAGGTTGCAGATTGATTCTACGGATTTTCATCGTGGTGGGGTTTTTCTTTGTGTCCGGTTGCGCGGAGTTTGCGGACGTATTGGGCGCCGGACCGCAATCGTCCGCCTATTCCCAAAACGCAATTCCCGCCGAGGCCTCCCCGGGAGAGGCTCCTTTGGATTCCCGTATTGATCATCGCGTTGATATGAGGGTCTCCGATGAAACAGGGCCGGCAGACGAGATGGCCTCGATTCCGTTGGACGAGGAGTCTGAACCTGAGACATTGCGTCTCGATGAGTCGGAATTTATCTGGCCGGTCGAGGGGGGGATTTTGACATCTCGTTTTGGAGTTCGCAAAGGGCGAAGCCATGATGGCATCGACATCTCCGCTCCGCGGGGGACGCCGGTCAAGGCGGCGGCTGACGGCAAGGTGGTTTATGCCGGGCGTCTGTCCGGTTACGGCAATCTGATTATCCTCAAACATGGTCGGGGTCTTTTTACCGCTTATGCCCATGCCGACAAGAACAAAGTATCCAAAGGGGATAAGGTGAGGCAGGGAGAGGTGATTGCCACTGTCGGCCGTTCCGGTCGGGCGAGTGGGCCTCATTGCCATTTCGAAGTCCGCGAAAAAACCGTCGCGAGAAATCCACTTTATTTTCTTCCGAAGACAGATGCCTACGCAGGGAGCCGATAATCAAGCATGCAAGACTTGAAAAAATTTATCCGCGACGTTCCCGATTTTCCCAAACCCGGCATTGTCTTCAAAGATATCACTCCCCTGTTGCACAATGCGGAAGCTTTTGCCCGTGTGATCAAAGTTTTTGCCGATCGTTACTCCGCCGAAAAAATCGATAAAATAGCGGGAATTGAATCGCGTGGATTTATTTTCGGCGGGGCGTTGAGCGTGCAAATGGGAGTCGGATTTGTTCCGATCCGGAAGCACGGCAAATTGCCCTGGACGAAGGTCTCGGAGGAGTATGTTCTCGAGTATGGAAAAGATCGCATTGAAATGCATGTGGATGCCGTTTCGGCGGGGGAGAGGGTTTTGGTGGTGGATGATCTTCTGGCGACGGGAGGCACCTGCGGGGCGGTTTGTCAGTTGATTGAGAAACGGAAGGCCTTGGTGGCCAGTCTGGCGTTTGTGGTGGAGCTTGATTTTTTGAATGGCAGGGAAAAATTAAAAGGGCGGGATATTTTTTCGATCATGCATTTTTAAGGTAGGGGCGTATTGCAATACGCCCCTACAGGGCCCCGTAGCTCAGACGGATAGAGCAGGGCACTCCTAAGGCC
>JACQOY010000076.1 GCA_016207765.1 Deltaproteobacteria bacterium
GAACCGGAGGACGCGCATTGGATCGTCACCGGGAGCGCCCTTCTCAACGTCTATCGTCGCGGACAGGATTCGCTTTTGGGGAGGCATTTTACCTATCATCTGGCGCCGTTTTCCGTTGCGGAATTGACGAGAGTTGCCGGAACGTCCGTTCCGGCAACAGCCGTTCCAACCCTTGATGCCCTTCTGAACGTCGAGTTTTCCCAGGCCGGTCGGGAAAACTACGAGGCCTTTGAAAGCCTTTTGAAATTTGGCGGCTTTCCGGAGCCCCTTTTCAAGGGGGAAGAATCCTTTTTGTCGCGATGGCGGTCGATGCGCCTGGATCGGCTGATCAATCAGGATCTCGCCGCGACGGAATCCCTGAAAAATCTGCCCCTGGTTGAAAACCTCATGTTCCTGTTGCCCGAACGTGTGGGAAGTCCGCTGTCCCTCAACGGTCTGCGCGAGGATCTGGAGGTCCATTTCGCCACTGTCAAGCATTGGATGGAACTCCTGGAAAGGGTTTTCTACGGGTTCTTCATTCGCCCCTATTCCAAAAAAACGGGCCGAATGCTCCGGAAAGAGTCCAAGTGGTACCTCTGGGATTGGACGGAGATCGAAAATCCGGGGAGCCGTTTCGAAAATCTGGTTGCGATGCACCTTCAGAAATACGTGAATTATCTCAATCAGCTTGGGCGGGGCGCTCTCTCGCTGTACTATGTACGCGACAAGGAGAAACAGGAGGTCGACTTCCTTGTCTGTGACGGACGCAAGCCGCGGCTGTTGATTGAATGCAAGGTCGCCTGCGCCGAGGCATCGAAGGCCCTCTTTCATTTTGCCGGCCTCTTGGGAGTAAAGGACGTCATTCAGATCTCCCAAGAGGGGTGCGACGCGCGCTTGTATGACAAGGACGGCGTGCGCGTTCGCGTCCTGGATGCGGCGTCATTTCTTAAGGAGCTGGTGTGAAGGCGACTCCAGCACCCTTCGGGTACAAGAGCCCTAAAGGACCGCGCTCCGCTGGCCTGTAACGCTCTCCGCCTTTGGCGGATCGCTAACAGGCTCCTAGCACCTCCCTTACCTTTCGGGCCAGATCTTCCGAGGTAAACGGTTTTTGAAGAAAATTGGTTCCCTCCTCCAGCACCCCGTGGTGGACGATGGCGTTGTCCGTATAACCGGAGATGTAGAGAACTTTCATATCAGGTCGTTTCGATGTCATCCGCTCCGCCGTTTCCCGGCCGCTCATCCCCCGAAGAATCACGTCGGTGACCAGAATGGCGATAGGGTTTTGATGCGACCCGCTCATCCGGAGGGCCTCCTCCCCGGAAGGGGCTTCGAGGACGGTGTACCCTTTTTTCCGCAGAACCCGACAGATGAACTTCCGGAATTTTTCCTCGTCCTCCACCACCATCACCTTCTCCGAACCGGCAAGAGAGGCGGGGGGCGATTTTGCCGGGGAGGCCGATTTTTTCTCATCCCCCTCCACCCAAGGGAGATAAATCTTGAAGCTGGTTCCCTTCCCCGGTTCACTGTAGGCTGAAATGTGCCCCCCGCTCTGTTTGACAATTCCATACACCATCGAAAGGCCCAGTCCGGTTCCCTTTCCCTTCCCTTTTGTTGTAAAAAAGGGTTCGAACAGGCGCGCAAGGGTTTTTTCATCCATGCCCGTTCCTGTGTCGGAGACCGCCAGCATCACATAGGCTCCGGGCTGAGCTTCGGGGTGCCGTGAAGTGTATCCCTCATCGAGAGTCGCGTTTTTGGTCTCGAGAATCAGTTTGCCGCCATGGGGCATCGCATCGCGCGCATTGGTTGCGAGGTTTAAAATAATCTGTTCAATCTGACTGGGGTCGGCCTTTGTCAGCCCCAGATCGGGGGCGGGGACGGTCAAGAGTTGAATGTTTTCCCCGATCAGGCGCTGGAGGAGTCGGTCGGCCTCCTCCAGAGTATCGTTTAAGTTGAGCACGGCGGGTTGAAGAACCTGTTTTCGGCTGAAGGCCAAAAGCTGGCGGGTAAGCACGGTGGCCCGGTCGCCGGCCTCTTTGATGTCCTTCAAATATTCCCCAACCGGCCCATCCGGTTTTGTCTCGTTCAAGGCCAGTTCGCAGTTTCCGATGATGATGCCCAAGAGGTTGTTGAAATCGTGGGCGACGCCGCCGGTCAACCGCCCGATCGATTCCATCTTCTGGGACTGTCGCAACTGTTCCTCGATCTTCGCGCGTTCCACCTCCGCCTGTTTGCGTTTGGTGATGTCGCGAACCACGGCAACCATGTAGTCCCGATTGAGCCGGACAAGTTTTAAATTGACCTCCACGGGGAATGTCGAGCCATCTTTCCTCCGGTGAGTGCCTTCCCACACCAGGCTACCCGATTTCCGAAGCTCCTCCCCGACCTTTGCAAATGAGGATGGGTCGACCATGGGATCGATATCAAAAACGCTTAAGGCCAGATATTCCTCGCGATTGTAGCCGAGATCCAGACAACCCCTCTCATTGACGTCAAGAAACCGCCCTGTTTCGGGATCAAGGACTTCAATGGCGTCATTGGCCCCGTCAACCAGCGTTCGAAACATTTTGAGCGCCTCTTCCGCCCGTTTTTGTTCGGAAATATCGCGAACGGTGGCTTGGAGCATCGCCTTCCCCTCCCGCTCTGTCCGGGTCAGGAGTACGTTGGCGAAAAAATCCTCGCCTCCAATCCGCCGGTGCATCCACTCGAAGAAGTGGGAACCTTTGCGCATCGCCGTTTCGATCATCTCCCTGGCCTTTTCACCGGAGGGTTGTCCGTCCGGCTGTCGCTCCGGGGAGAGTTGCCACGGTCCATACGAAACGAAATCGGCCTCATCCTTCGCCCGAAACATCCTCACCGTGGCCGGGTTTCCCGATGTGAATATCCATGATGGAGGCTCCAAAGTCATGATGGCGTCGCGGGAACTTTCAAAGAGGTCCCGGTATTTTTTCTCGGACTTGCGCAACACCTCCTCCGTCTCCCTGCGTCTGGTGATGTCTTCTTGAATGGCCAGGAAATGGGTAATCCGTCCCTTGTTGTCTTTAATGGGGGAGATGGTTGTCTGGGCCCAGTAAAATTTCCCGTTTTTTCTTTTGTTGTGAAAAAGGCCGCGCCATTCTTTTCCGGAAAGGATCGTTTCCCAAATTTTTTTATATTGCTCCAGGGGGGTTTCGCCGGATTTTAGCAGTCTTGGATTTTTGCCGAGGACCTCTTTTGCATCATACCCGGTGACCTCGGAAAACCTGGGGTTGACGTACTCAATCACCCCGGTCAGATCGGTGATGATGACAATGTTGGCGCTTTGTTCGACGGCGCGGTAAAACTTGTTCCGGTCTTCCTTTGCATCGGGGATGTAGGAGGGGAAACCGGTCGGAGATTTTTTCCGCCGTGGTGAACGGGTTGTGCCTGTGCGTTTTCTTTTCAACATTGTCGGTCCGGCAATTGTAATGGCTCAATTTTGCTCCGTCAATCCAGGAGGCAGACGCCAAACTCACTTAACCAGTCTTAAATGCCCCCCCTTTTTCCTTTCCGGTTTCGGTTCTTCTTTTTTTTCGGCCGGATCTGGTGATTTAACGACAGCCAGGGGCGGTGGGGAAGGGGGGGATTTCGCCGACGGAGGGACGAGGTCCTTTGGGACACTTTCGGGAAAAACAACCATTTCATCCCCCGAAAGGGGACGCAAGCTGTAGACGGCGGAAAAGGGAATGACGCAAAAGAAATTCATCGGGCCGAATTCAAGGGTGGCCTCAAGCCGGTCATCCAAGATTTTAAAGTCGGGGATGTTATACATATAGTCGAAATTCAAGGCCAGTTGGGGATTCCCCATGTGCCGGGAAGGGACCTGTACACCGCCTTGCCGCGAGTCGAGCATGACCGTCACGGTGCCGCTTTTGAGCAGGCGCTCAAACTGGATTTTTTTTGCCTCTTTTGGGGCGTGGATGAGTTTCATTGTCCGCGGTAACAGTTTATGCCGCGTAACTACTCAGGTGCTGATGTCCCCGTTTCCCCCCCTCTTAAGATAAGAGGGGGTCAGGGGGAGTTATGACAACTGGGAAACACTTTGCTTCTTCTTAACTCCCCCCCGCCCCCTCTTAACATTAAGAGGGGGGGTTCCACCAACACCTGAGCAGTTACTATGCCGCAAACAAAAGGACTCTCTTCGTTTGTTGTTGGGCCACGGTTTTACCTGTTAAGTTTCAGAGTGCGTCTTAATTGCCGATCAGTCTCTCTTTTCTTGATTGTCTCCCGTTTATCAACCGTTTTTTTGCTTTTTCCCAGCGCCAGTTCCACCTTCGCGCGTCCCTCCTTAAAATACATCTTTAGGGGGATGAGGGTGAAGCCTTTTTCCGTCACCTTCCCGATCAGTTTTTTTATCTCATGCGCATGGAGAAGAAGCTTTCGCGTTCTTAAAGGCTCGTGGTTGGTGTGCGTGGCCGCTACATAGGGGGCGATATGGGCATTAAGCAAAAAAACCTCACCGTTTTGGATGATCCCATAGGCGTCCCCCATGTTGGCCTTTCCATCCCGGAGCGATTTTACCTCGCTCCCGGTGAGCATCATCCCCGCCTCGAAACGGTCGAGGATTTCGTA
>JACQOY010000079.1 GCA_016207765.1 Deltaproteobacteria bacterium
GTTGAGGGGGAGGCTCCAACCCCGCAACGCGGGGTGGAGGGGGCGACGCGAGCCCCTAAAAATAAACATGTCATTTTCAAAACTGGAACAGCGTTTTCGTCGAAAGAGAAGGGTCCGAAAGGATATTTTTGGTGTGCCCGCAAAGCCGCGGCTTTCGGTTTATCGGAGCCTCCGTCATGTCTATGCGCAGTTGGTCGACGATTTGAATGCAAAAACACTGGCCCATGCCAGTTCGTTGAAATTGGGGCTCAAGTCGGGCAACCGAAAGGCGGCCGAACAGGTGGGGGCTTTGATTGCCCAGCAGGCCAAGCAGTTGAAAATCGAAAAGGTGGCGTTTGATCGCAACGGATTTCTCTATCACGGTGTGGTGAAAAGCCTGGCCGATGCGGCCCGGAAGGAAGGGCTGAAGTTTTAAACGGTAGAAATTATGGCACAAGAAACGTTCAAAGAAATAGCGGGTGACGAAGAAGGAGGCCTGATTGATCGCATTGTCCATATAAGCCGTGTGGCCAAGGTGGTCAAAGGGGGGCGCCGTTTCAGTTTTTCAGCCCTGGTTGTGGTTGGTGATGGAAACGGGCGCGTTGGGTTTGGTTTGGGCAAAGCGGCCGAGGTTCCCGATGCGATTAAAAAAGCCACCGGTCAGGCACGGAAACACATGGTGGAGGTGCCTCTGGTTAATGGGACCATCCCGCACGATATCATCGGACGGTATGGGGCGGCGCGCGTGTTATTGCGGGCGGCCGGTCCCGGGACCGGGGTTATCGCGGGAGGGGTTGTTCGAGCCGTGGTGGAATCAGCGGGGATTCACAATATCCTTTCGAAGTGCATTGGAACCAGCAACCCGCACAATGTGGTGAAGGCGACAATGGATGGTCTTTTGGGTTTGTTGCCGTTGTCAGAGGCCGGTCGGGGCAAGGAAAAAATAAGCGCCCCGAAGGATGGTATGTCGTCTTCCCTGGAAGACAAAATGGAATCGACTCATGGCGGATAAAAAAATAAAAATCAGGCTGGTCCATAGCGCTGTGGGACGTCCCCGGCGTCAGAAAGAGACGGTCAAGGGGCTTGGTTTCACGAAACTGAATCAGATTTGCGAGGTGGTGGACACAGAGGCTACCCGCGGCATGATCAACAAAATTTCGCATTTGGTTAAGGTTGTTCAATAGGTTCTCTATTATGCTCTTGAATGAACTCCGTCCCCCCAAAGGGGCGGTCAAAAACAGAAAACGGCTGGGGCGCGGCGAATCTTCGGGACAGGGGAAAACCTCCGGCAGGGGTCACAAGGGGCAAAAGGCCCGCGCGGGAGGATTTCACAAAAAAGGGTTTGAAGGGGGGCAAATGCCCCTTCAGCGCCGAATTCCCAAGCGGGGTTTTTATTCTTTCAATGGGCGTGAATATGCCGTTGTGAATGTGGGCGATCTTGCCCGTTTCCAGGCAAATTCTGAAGTGACGGCGGCGGTCCTGAAAGAAGCGGGGCTTGTCCGGAAAATTTTGGACGGCGTCAAAGTGCTGGGCGATGGGGCCATCGATCGTCCGCTTACCGTGAAAGCGGCCCGTTTTTCGGAAACGGCGAAGCAAAAAATCGAAAAGGCCGGCGGCAAGGCGATTCTTGAAGGGGCCCAGGAAGGGATCTAAAAAATGTCCGAAGGGGGTATAGGAGGAATCACCAAGATTCCCGAGCTGCGAAAACGGATTGTTTTTACCGTGATCATGCTTGGAATTTACCGGCTCGGTGTTTTTGTTCCGACTCCCGGCATTGACGTTGAGGCGTTGAAACAGATTTTTGCCCAAGGGACGGTCTTTGACATTTTTAATTTGTTTTCCGGAGGCGCGCTGGAACAGTTCTCCGTTTTTGCGCTGGGGATCATGCCGTATATCAGCGCTTCCATTATTCTCCAGTTGCTGACGGTGTCGATTCCCACCCTTCAGAAGCTTTCCAAGGAGGGGGATTACGGACGGAAAAAAATCACCCAGTACACCCGTTATGGGACCGTTCTTTTGTCGCTCATCCAGGGGTTCGGCATCAGCTACGGCTTGGCCCAGCAGGGGGTTGTTCTTCCCGGAAGCGGCGGAATCGGGTTTTATATTGGAACGATGGTTACGTTGGCGGCCGGCACCGCTTTTATCATGTGGTTGGGGGAGCAAATCTCCGAGCGGGGGATTGGAAACGGCATTTCGTTGATCATCTTTGCCGGTATTGTCACCAATATGCCGGGGGGATTCCGCGATGCCTGGAGTACGAAGGAACAGTTTGCCGGTTTTCTCGGGTTCTTGGTTCTGCTGGTCTTTGTTTTCGGGGTGATTGCCGCGATTATCTTTTTCGAGCGGAGCCAAAGGAGAATCCCGATCCAGTACGCCAAAAGGGTGGTGGGACGGAAACTCTACGGCGGCCAGAGTACGCACTTGCCGCTCAAGTTGAATATGGCGGGGGTGATTCCCCCGATTTTTGCGTCATCGCTGATTTTATTTCCGGCGACGATGGCCCAGTTTTGGAAGAACGATTTCATGCAACAGTTGGCGGGAGCTCTGGCCACCGGCTGGTTTCATGACGTGCTCTATGTGGGGCTGATTATCTTTTTTTGTTATTTTTACACGGCGGTTACGTTTAACCCGCTGGATGTTTCAGAGAATTTGAGAAAACACGGAGGCTATGTCCCGGGAATTCGTCCCGGGAAGGCGACCTCCGATTTTATCGACCGGATTTTAAGCCGGATTACGCTGGGAGGGGCGCTTTATATTGCCGTCATTTGCGTCATTCCCACTTTGTTGATTACCCAGTTTGGGATTCCGGCCACTCTGGCCTCAACTTTTGGCGGCACCTCTCTTTTGATTGTGGTCGGGGTGGCGATGGATACGGTGGCCCAAATCGAAGCCCACCTTCTGACAAGGAGTTATGAAGGATTTCTTGGAGGCAAGGGGGGAAAGTTTAAAGGACGCAGATTTTGATGAATTTGATTTTACTAGGGCCTCCTGGGGCCGGCAAGGGGACGCAATCGCAAATGCTGAAAGAGCGTTTGGGGGTTCCCCAAATTTCAACGGGCGATATTTTGCGCCAGGCACGGAAAAATCGCACGCCGCTGGGAGTCGAGGCCGAGAGTTTCATGACGGCCGGGAAGCTGGTGCCGGACGAAGTGGTTATCGGCATTATCGAGGAGCGGTTGCATGGGGCCGATTGCAAAAACGGCTGTATTCTCGATGGTTTTCCGCGGACGGTGGCTCAGGCCGAGGCGCTCAAGGGGCTTCTGACAAGAAGCAAGAAGCGGATCGATGCGGTGGTGAATTTTTCGGTGGATGACGGAGAGCTGGTCAACCGGCTGACGGGGCGTCGGGTTTGCCCCAAGTGCGGCGCCGCCTATCATACGGCTTTGGCAAAGCCGGAAAAATCGGGTGTTTGCGATCGTTGCGGTTCCGATTTGATTCAGCGCGATGATGACAAGGAAGAAACGATCCGCAAGCGGTTGAGCGTTTATAAAAAGGAGACTCAGCCCCTGATCGATTATTACCGGAGGGAAGGGACGCTCAAAGAGATTGAGGGGCTTGGCGAACCGGGAGAAATTTTCAAGAGGCTTTCGAAAGCTCTGGGTTTAAATGCCTCATGATTATTTTGAAATCACGCGACGAGATCCGGAAGATGGCCCTGGCCTCGCGGATTGTCGGCGAAGTTCTTTTAAAATTGAAGGAAGCGACGGCCCCCGGTATCACGACGGACGATTTAAACCGCATGGCCGATGAAATGATTCGCCAGAAGAAGGGGGTCCCGACTTTTATCGGTTACCGCGGTTACCCCAAGGCTCTTTGCACCTCGGTAAATGAAGAGGTGGTCCATGGAATTCCGGGGAAGAGGGTGCTCAAGGAAGGGGATATTATCGGCATCGATCTCGGCGTTACGTTTGAGGGTTTTGTCGGTGATTCCGCTATTACGGTGCTTGTGGGAAAGGTTTCAGCGGAGGTGGAAAGACTGGTTCGGGTTACGGCCGAGTCGCTGGATCGGGCGATCGAAATGGTCAGGGTGGATGCAAGGCTCGGTGATGTCGGTTTTGCGGTGCAGTCTCATGCCGAAGCGAACGGTTTTTCGGTGGTACGCGATTTTGTGGGGCATGGCATTGGGCGGAACATGCACGAGGAGCCGCAGGTTCCTAATTTCGGCAAACCGGGGACCGGTTTGAGAATTCAGGAAGGGATGGTCCTGGCCATAGAGCCGATGGTCAACATGGGAACCTGGGAGACGGAGATTTTGAAAGATGGCTGGACTGTTGTGACCAAGGACCGAAAATGGTCGGCCCATTTTGAGCACACGGTTGCCTGTACGGCCGAAGGGCCGATTGTACTAACGAGAGTTTAAGAGAAATATGGCCAAAGAAGACGCGATTGAGGTTGAAGGCACGGTTATCGAGCCGCTTCCCAACGCCATGTTTAGGGTGGAGCTTGAAAATGGGCATCGTGTTTTGGCTCATATCTCCGGAAAAATGCGGATGCATTTCATCAAGATACTGCCCGGAGATAAAGTGAAGGTTGAGTTATCCCCCTACGATTTAAATCGGGGGCGGATTACGTACCGGGCGAAATAATTGGGTAGGGGCGTATTGCCCCAACGAGGGGCCACTTCGTGGCAATACGCCCGTACAGGAAAATTTATGAAATTCCGTTCTTCGGTCAAAAAAATTTGTGACAAGTGCAAGCTGATCCGCCGCAAGGGGGTTGTGCGGGTCATTTGTGTGAACAAGAAACATAAACAGAAGCAGGGATGAAAGATAAAGCGACCAGTGACCAGAGACAAGAGACCAGGGACTAAAAGTTTTAGGTCACGGGTCACTAGTCACTAGTCACTAGTCACTGGTCAAATACTATGCCACGTATCGCCGGAATAGACATACCAGGAAAAAAACGGGTTGAGGTTGCCCTTACCTATATTTACGGCATCGGGCCGTCGCGTTCCCGTGATGTGTTGGGGAAGGCAGGGGTATCGCCCGATGTGCGAGCCGAAAAATTGACCGATGACGAGTTGGCCAAGATTCGTTCGGCCATTGATGCCAATTATCAGGTAGAGGGAAACCTGCGTCGCTTTGTGTCGATGAACATCAAGCGGTTGATGGATATCGGCTCATACCGGGGATCGCGTCACAAAAAGAGTCTTCCGGTTCGGGGTCAGAGGACAAAAACCAATGCGCGGACCCGTAAAGGGCCGAGAAAGACGGTAGCCGGCAAGAAGAGGGCGCCGGGACCGAAATAAGGAACAAAATGGCAAAAGACAAACAGGGATTACCGACAATCAGTGCTGAACCGGTGGTTAAAGAAGCCGCCGCCAAGAAGCCGAGTTACAAAAAGAAAAAGAAGGCCCACAAGAACATCAGCCAGGGGATTATTCATGTTCATGCCACCTTCAATAACACGATTGTGACCATCACCGATCCCCGGGGAAATGCCCTCTCTTGGTGTTCCGCGGGGGCCAAGGGGTTCAAGGGTTCGCGCAAGTCGACCCCTTTTGCGGCCCAGTTGGCGGCCGATGAGGCGGCCCGCAAGGCGATGGAACATGGTCTCCGGTCGGCTGTTGCCTATGTGTGCGGTCCGGGGGCGGGGCGCGAAGCGGCTCTTCGGGCCATGTCTTCGGCCGGGATCCGCATCAGCCGGATTGAAGATGTCACGCCGATTCCCCACAACGGGTGCCGGCCGCCGAAAAGAAGGAGAGTGTAGGGGCGCACGGCTGTGCGCCCGTACGAGGAGAAATATGGCTCGATATACACAATCAGTATGCAGGTTATGTCGCCGCGAGGGGCTCAAGCTGTTCCTCAAGGGCGATCGGTGTTATTCCGACAAGTGCGCGATTGAGCGCAGAGAGTACGGTCCCGGTCAGCATGGGCAGGGGCGTCGCACCAAGCTTTCCGAATTCGGTGTTCAGTTGCGCGAAAAGCAGAAGTTGCGCCAGATTTACGGATTGCTGGAAAGACAGTTTTCCAAAATATTTACAAGCGCCGAACGAATGAAAGGGGTTACCGGTGAAAACCTCATCAAACTGCTCGAAGCGCGTTTGGATAACATGGTATACCGGATGGGATTCGCCAATTCACGAAATGAGGCGCGCATGCTCATCACGCAGAGCCATTTTCTGGTGAACAACCGAAAGGTGACGATTCCCTCTTACATCGTCAAGGCGGGGGATGTGGTGACGGTGAAGGAGCGGAGCCGAAAAGCGACCCGGATCATCGGGGCTCTCGATGCGAGCGAGCGGCGGGGCATTCCGGAATGGCTGGAGGTCGACAGGCCGAAATTTGAGGGAAAGGTGCGCATGATTCCCGCCCGCGACCAGATTACCATACCGATCAACGAACACCTGATCGTCGAATATTATTCAAAATAACGTAGGGGCAGGGCTTTCCCTACCCTGGGCGAGGCAAGCCTCGCCCCTACATACGGAGGCAAGAATGACTCTTATCTACAAAAACTGGCGTAATCTGATAAAGCCGAAGTTTCTCGAAATCGAATCCGACAGCCACACGGCGGTCTACGGCAAATTCATTGCCAGACCGTTGGAAAGAGGCTTCGGTCTCACGCTTGGCAATGCCCTTCGAAGGATCCTCCTCTCTTCCCTTCAGGGGGGATCGATCATTTCGGTGAAGATGAACGGCGTCCTTCACGAGTTTTCAACCATCCCGGGAGTAAAAGAGGATGTCACCAACATTATTTTGAACCTCAAAGAACTCAAGCTCAAACTCCTTCAGGGAGAAACGGCGACCATGACCTTGAAGGCCGAAGGGCCGGGGAAGGTTTTGGCCAAGGATATCTCGACTTCGGGCCATGTTGAAATCTTGAATCCCGATCATTGCATTGCCGGCTTGAGCGAAGACGGAAAGCTCAACATGGAAATGACCGTGAAAATGGGAAAGGGCTTTGAGCTGGCCGAACAGCATAAAAACCCCGAGGCCCCGGTGGGGACCATTTTTATCGATTCGAAATTCTCTCCGGTCGAACGGGTGAACTATACGGTGACAAATGCCCGTGTGGGTCAGGCCACCGATTATGACCGGCTTACCCTCGAAGTTTGGACCAACGGGTCAATTCTGCCCGAAGACGCCGTTGCCTTTGCCGCAAAAATCCTCAAGGATCAGCTCCAGGTCTTCATCAATTTTGAGGAAGGACTTGAGCCGGAGATCATTGAAGAACCCAAAGAAACGACGAAGACCAACGAAAACTTAAACCGCCGGGTGGATGAGCTGGAACTCTCGGTTCGTTCGGCCAACTGCCTGCAGAACGCCGCCATCAAATACATCGGCGAACTGGTGCAAAAAAGCGAAGGGGAAATGCTCAAGACGAAAAATTTCGGTCGCAAATCGTTGAACGAGATCAAGGAAATCCTGGCGGAAATGGGGCTATCTCTCGGCATGAAAATCGAGGGATGGGAGCCGCCGACAGAGGAGCCGGGGAATCAGATGGAGGAGATGATTTAATGAGGCATCAATCCGCAGGACGAAAGCTGGGGAAAACGTCGAGTCACCGATGGGCCATGTTTCGCAACATGGCCACCTCGCTGGTCGAACATGAACGGATCGAGACCACCCTTCACAAGGCCAAGGAGATGCGTTCGATCGCCGATCATCTGATCACGCTTGGCAAGCGGAATGACCTTCATGCCCGACGTCAAACGCTTTCCTTTATCCGATCCCCCTTGGTTGTCGACAAAATATTTTCCGAGCTTGCCCCCCGTTTTAAAAACCGAAACGGCGGCTACACCCGTGTTCCTCATCTGGGTGAGCGGGTCGGTGACGCCGCGCAGATGGCCGTGATTGAATATCTGCCCGATGAGGGCGTCGTAGCTTCCCCGGATACCGCCCCCAAAAAAGGGGAGAAAAAGGCTCCGGCCAAAAAGACCCACAAGGAGGAAAAGAAGGATCCCAAAAAAATCGCCGCAAAGGCCGAAAAGAAAGCTGAAAAGGCAAAAAAGAAAGAAGAGAAGGCGAAGAAGAAAGCGGAGAAGGCCAAAAAGAAAGAAGAAAAGAAACCCGCCCGCCAGCCGAGCTCCGGCAAAAAAGAAGCGAAGAAGAAGTCGAAGTGAGGTAGTGTTGACGAATGAATCATCAAGAGTTATAAAGTTCCCCATGAAAAAGGTTTTCATTTTTTGGGACAATTCCAATATTTTTGTCAGTGCTAAAACTGTTGCTCTCGAAAAAGAAGGTCAAGACGCATTTTATAAATTGCGTATCAGCTTTGATCGTCTTTTGAAATTGGCGGCCGCAGACAGGCCTATTGAATTTGCGATTGCAGTTGGTTCTATTCCACCACAATTACGGCATGTTTGGAATAAATTGGAACAAACTGGTGTAAAAATCGAATTATTTGAGAGAGGGTCTCAATCGGAAAAAGAGCAAGCTGTCGATCAAGCGTTACAGGTACACATGTTAAGGAAAGCTTTTGATTATAATGGTCAAGCCGGCACCGCAGTGATGCTGACAGGTGACGGAAAAGGATTTTTAGATGGTGTTGGTTTTCACGCTGATTTGGAAAGGATGCATAAAAGAGGATGGAGTGTTGAAGTGTTGGCTTGGGAACACACTTGTAATGCCCGTTTAAAAAAGTGGGCAAAAGATATTGGTATATTTGTACCGTTGGAAGATTTTTACGAGAGCATTACATTTTTAGATGACGAAAATGGTGTCATAAGACAATCAAAACCATTAAATTTGACAAAACGTCCGGTTAGCAAAGGCTAAAACTTTATAGCAGGTTCGATAACAGGTAACTTTATAAAGATAGGCAAATAGTGAAACTTTATAAAGTTTTGAGCAAAGCTATCTCGACTCCGCAAAACTTACAGTTTTTCTGCGCACCACATGCCTTTGTCCGTCCCGCATAATTTATTCACTGTTTTTAACTAATTTTATCGATAAACAACTCTAAACGTATACTTTATAGTATAAGTATATAATA
>JACQOY010000082.1 GCA_016207765.1 Deltaproteobacteria bacterium
ACTCTCTTTGTTTGTTGTTGTCTCATTTTTTTTCCAACTGGGCGTCGATCATCTGCAAAAAAGCGGTCACGCGGGCCCTGCCCGGATCATCCGGTTTTGCTTCTTTCATGAATTGATCCCACGTCTTTTTGGCCCCTTCAAGATCACCTATCCCCTGAAATTGAACGATCCCCTTGAACAAAAGGGCCTCCGTGTTTTTGGGATCGATGGCCAGCGCCTGATCGAACTGATTCATGGCGGACTCCGCTTCTCCCATCGCATTGAGGACCATTCCCATATGCGCCCTCGATTCGGCGCTGTTGGGGTCGACTTGAATGGCCTCGTGGGCCATTCGGAAGACGTTTTCAAAATCCTGCATCTGAAGATACAAATGCCCCAAACGTTCGCGCGATTTGACGTCATTGGGGTCGTTTGCCGCCTTTTCTTCAAGGGCGGCGACCTCTTTTTCGTCGACGTTCCCGATGGCGGCCGTCGGCATTCCTCCGGGCATCCCCCCGCCCCGAACCATTTTACCGGAAATGGTTTTCCCTTCTTCTCTTGGGCGAATTCCCGCCGAAAGCGTTACAACAACCCCCCCCACAAAGGCGACCAAAAAGAGCCCCAACGCCATTTTTGAGAGAAAGCGCGCCTTTTCCAGATTGCCTTTCCCCTTTTCCTTGCGATCGAGAATGGCCAGAAAAATCGAGGCGGCCAAGAGGGCAATCACGCAAACAAAACCAATCAGGGTTCCAACATCCATGTTATTCCCTTTCTCTTTTTATCCGGAGAATAATAAAAACCGCTCCCCCCACAAGGGCCAGCGCCGGCAATATCCACACCGCCAGATTCATCCCTTGCGGTTTGGGTTGCAAAAGAACCCATTCGCCGTAGCGCTCTTCAAAAAAATTCAAAATTTCCTCATCACTTTTTCCTTCAGCCACCTGGTTTTTCAGGATATCCATCATTTCATTCGCCAAGGTGGCGGGTGATTCCGAGATGGGAACCCCTCTGCAGACGGGACAACGAAGCTCCCCCCCCAGCCGCTGAATACGGTCTTCAGGCGATTCGGTGGAAGACCCCGCACAAGAGAGAACGAACAGGAATGCCGTCCATGTCAGGAAAAATTTCATCTTTGTAACTCTTCGACTTCTCCCCACAAAATATCCGGTGTGAGCATCCCGGCCTGCTTGTAACGGATAATCCCTTCCTTGTCGATGAAGAAGGTTTCCGGGACGCCGACGACCCCGTAATCAATGGCTGTTTTTAAACCCGGGTCGAGCAGAACGGGGGCCGCCTTGCCGTATTTGTTCATGAATTTTTCCGCGTTTTCGGGGGTATCTTCGTACAGGATCGAATACAAGGCAACCCCCTTGGGTTCCATGGCCTGGTAGGCCTGCCGGATCAGGCGGTGTTCCCCCAGGCAGGTGCCGCACCAGGTGGACCAAAAATTGATGACGACCGGATGCCCTTTAAGAGATGCCAGAGTGACTGTTGCTCCGTCGAGTGTTTGAAGGGCGAAATCGGGAGCCGGTTTGTCGATGAGGGCGGAGGGGAGTTCGCGTGGGTTGCGCGTGAGGCTGAAATAGAGAAGCGCCACGATCGGGAGGACCAGAACAACAAAGAGGATAAGTTTTTTCATAGCGCAAACTCTCGCGGGTCCTGCCGCCTGCGGGTCTCCCGCTCGTCCTCGTCCCGCGTTGCAGGACTGCGGCGCGATCGGGAGCCACACCGAAGGCGTCACCCGCTCGTTATTTTCTCCCCACACACAGTGCCAGCAGTCCCCCCAGCATCACAATGAATCCCCCGATCCAGATCCAGACCACCCCCGGCGCTATAATCACCCTCAGCGAAACCTGCGAACCGTTTTCCGCCACCTGAATGAGGGTGAGGTAGAGGTCCCGGATCAGGTTGGAGCGGATGGCCGGTGTTCCGACTGGTTCCTTGGAATTCGGGTAATAGTTCATCTGGGGGGTCATGACCCCCAGCGGTCTGCCGTTTCTGGCCACATCCACCTTGGCCCTTACCTCGAACCGTTGGGGGGTGTCTCGGCTCACCGTCTCGTCAAAGGTCAATGTGTATTTTCCGATCTCGGCTGATTCGCCCTGTTTGAGGGTTATTTCCCTGTCCGTTTCGTAGATGGAAGAGAAGGCAACGCCGATGACCAAAAGAAGGGCCCCCAAGTGGGAGACAAAGCCGCCATAGCGGCGCGGATTCTCCATCAGAAGTTGAAGGGGGGATTGTTTGGTCCGGATGACTTCCAGGAGCATCACAAAAAAGGCGAATCCGCACAAGAAAAGGACAAGGGCGATCCACAGGGATTTTGCCCCCATGAGCCATGCCCCGACGGTGACTACGAGAGACAAGATGGCCGGGAGGCGGCTTGAGCCCAGAATCTTTTTTGGATCCCCTTTTCGCCATGGGGTAAGAAGGCCGATGCCAAGAACCAAAAGGATCATGCAGGTGATGGGGACCGACATCTGGTTGAAGTAGGGCTCACCGATCGAAATCCGTTTTCCCTGCACCGCCTCCACCACGAGGGGATACCAGGTTCCCAGAAACACGATAAAACAGAA
>JACQOY010000008.1 GCA_016207765.1 Deltaproteobacteria bacterium
ATATATAACTTATTGTAATTATCTAATTAAATAATGATTGATTAATCTTTTTATTTTTGTTACTCTATTTCCATGCTGACTGAACCGGCTATCAAGGAAGATTTCAGATCGGAGAAGGTCCGCGAGGTTTTCACCCGGAGCTTTTTTGAGTTGACCAACCACTGGGAGTTAAGCCGTCAGGAAGAGGCCAGGCTCTTGGGGTGGGATTATGATGAAAAGCGAACAACCATCGACTCCCTTCGCAAAGGGAAGACGATCATCTCCAAGGATCTCGATAAAATTGAACGGATGATCGATTTGATCAATATTCATAAATCCCTCCGCATTCTTTTTCCCTATGATCGTGATGTTGTTTACGCATGGGTAAAAATTAAACGGGATCGTTTCGGTGGTTATTCGGCGTTGGATGTCATGCTCGAAGACGGTAAAGAAGGGATTTCCGCCATCCGCCATTATCTGGACTATGAACGAACCCGTTGATTTTTCTCCCTACAGCGGCGATGTTTTTCGCAACTTCGCCACCAATTCACATGACGAAGTGACAAATGACTTGGTTGACAACCCAAGAGATCAGCAAATTCTCAAACGTTCCTTTTACAAAGGGGAAGAAGGGGGCATCCAGTCGAGTGCCGAGCGGGTTTTAAGAAAGTCAGAGCGGCAAATTGTTCAAACCGAAATATCGGCAAAATTTAATCCAAAAAAATGGTATCCGACCCGTTACTCCAATGGGTCGTGGGCGGTTTTATACACTGCCGAATCAGAAAATACCGCACTGAAAGAGGCGATGTACCATGTCAGACAGTTTTCAAAAGAAGAACTGCAAATCAAACCGTTTATTATGATTGATCGTCGGGTTGTTCAATTGACTCTCAATGCCGGCTGTTGCATCGATCTGACACAGATCAAAAATCTTGAAACGGATAAACTTGTTTCAAAAGATCAATCCGGATATTCTTATTGCCAAAATCTCGCCAAGAAAATGATCGACAAGGGATCAGAGCTTTTACGAGCCCCCTCCGCGCGAGACCCGGAAGGGATTTGTGTCCCCGTATTCAATAAGACAGTCATCAAAAAAGATCATGGACCTCTGAAATATATTAAATGTGTCCTTTCGAAAGAAGGGACAAGAATTTTTACAGAGGAGAAATGGATACCACTCGAGCCAGATTGATCAACTCCTCCACTGTCAACTCCTCCGCCCGTGTATGGGGGGGAACCTCTTTTCCCGTAAAGTCTATTTTTTTTGCCTTTAGAACCGAAAGAATCGTCTTTCTTCGTTGTTGAAAGAGGGTGCGCATCAGATTCCAAAAAGCGGGGGCCTCTTTGTCGGAAATGAGGGGATTTTCTTTCATCTTGAAGTGGATAAAACTGGAATCGACCTTTGGCCGGGGACGAAAAGCGTTTGGCGGCAGATTAAAAACGATTCGACAATCGGTGTAAACCTTGGCCCAGAGGGTGAGAAGACCGTAATCCTTGGTTTTGGGGAGGGCGACAAAACGCCTGGCCATTTCCTTTTGAAACATCAGATACAAATCCGAAAAATAATTCCGTTTTTCAATCAGGCGGATAAAGATCTGCGAGGCGACATTGTAGGGGAGATTGCCGACCGCCTCCATTTGCCGCAGTGGCTCGCCCCAAATTTCCCGGAGATCGAGATCGAGAAAATCGCCGGTCAAAACGGTGACCTTCGGCTCATCGACGTAGGTTTTTTGAAGCGCCTTGGCCAACAGGGAATCTTTTTCGACAAGCCACAAATGCCGGGAACGGCCGACCAATTCGGAAGTCAGCGCCCCCCTGCCGGGGCCGATCTCGATGATTTCGTCGTTTAACGATGGGGAGACGGCCTCGATGATTTTCCGCCGGTAATTGGGATCGATCAGAAAATTCTGGCCGAGGCTTTTTTTGGGATTACTCATGTATTTTGGCGATCAATTCCTTTTTTTTCTTCTTCAAAATCGGATAGAGCCGTTTTACGAAAAAGTAGCTGACAAAAGCGGCCAAAAGGCCGACTAAAATGCCGCCGAGCAACAACGGGATGAAAATTTCCTTTCCCATGTGAAACAGATCCCTGATCGAATCGGGCCGAAGGATTTTAAGGCGCGATTCCCCCATCATGGTCTGGCCCACTCGGTGCGTGAAGTAATAGACGGGAAAAAGGGTCAGCGGATTGGTCACCCAGGTGCCGAGCGCCGCGGCGATGGCGTTTTTTTTGAAAAGAGCGGCGAATCCGGCGGCCAAAATCATGTGGAGCCCGAGTGTCGGCGTCATCGAGACAAAAACACCCAGGGCAAATCCCCCCGCAACCTCTTCCGGTGTGGCATGCGAATGAATGAGTGCGTTGTAGTAATGTTTGATTTTCATCTCTGCCACTCTACCACATCGGCGCCGAAGGATACGCATTGGAATCGAGCGGGGCCTTGAAGTTCCGCGACAACTGATGGTCCCCTACCGAGGCGATCATGGCGCCGTTGTCGGTGCAAAGGAGCGGGGTTGGGATGAAATAATCGACCCCCCGCTTAAGCGAGAGGATTTTGATTTCTTCCCTCAAGAGCGAGTTGCAGGCCACGCCGCCGGCAACCAGAACCGCCTTAACGGGGTAAATGTCGAAGGCCTGCCCGACCTTTTCAACAAGGGCGCCGACGGCCTCGCGCTGAAAAGAGGCGGCGATGTCACGGATAAATTTGGACCAGTGACTAGTGACCGGTGACCCGTGACCTAAAGCTTTTAGTCCCTGGTCCCTGGTCCCTGGTCCCTGGTCTCTCACCAAAAGCGCCACCGCTGTTTTCAACCCGCTGAAGCTGAAATAGAAGGGTCCTTTCTTGACCCGCGCCCGGGTAAACGAAAAAGCGTTTGGATTTCCCTCTTTGGCCAGCCGGTCGATGATCGGCCCTCCCGGATAGCCGACGTTCAAGAGCTTCCCCACTTTGTCGTAAGCTTCGCCAACGGCATCGTCCACCGTCTGCCCCAGACAGTGGATGTCATCGAAACTTTTCACATGGTAGAGAGCCGTGTGCCCCCCCGAGACCACAAGCCCCAAGAAGGGAAAAATCGGCGGATGTTCCAAAAAAGGGGAAAAAAGGTGCGCTTTGAGATGATGCACGGTGGTGACCGGGATTTTCAGCGAAAAGCCGAGCGCCTTGGCATAGGAGAGCCCCACCAAAAGACAACCGATCAGGCCGGGCGAGGAGGTGACGGCAATGCCGGTCAAGTCACTTGGCCGAATTTGCGCCTCGTCTAAGGCTTGGCCGACGGCAAGGGGGAGTATTTCAAGATGCGAGCGGGAAGCCAACTCCGGCACCACCCCGCCATGGGGGGCGTGGAGTTTCACCTGCGAAGAAACAATGTTTGAAAGAATGCGCGTGCCGTCGGCCACGACAGCGGCCGAGGTTTCATCACACGAAGTGTCGATGCCCAATATGAGGGAAGAAGAATTCATTTTAGAGTCGGTGTGGGGTCCTGTTTTCGCCGGTGGCGGAGTTGTTATCTCACCGATTTCAGCTCATACGCTTCCTGCTGTTTTTTGGCCAGCAGTTCATTGATGCGCTGAATTTTGTCGCGGGCGAGGATGGCCTCGTTGGATTGCGGGTATTTCGCGGTCACTTTCGACAGAAAAATCTTGGCGTCTTCAAACGATTGCATCTCGAAAAAGGCAAAGCCCTGCTTGAGCATTGCGGCCGCCACCTTGTCCCCTTCCGGATTTTTTTTGATCACCTTCTGAAATTCCGCAACGGAGGCGGGATAATCGCGCATGGCAAAGTAGCCCTCGCCGATCCAGTAGATGGCGTTTTCGACAAACCCGCTTTTGGGATTGGCGCCGATAAAAGATTGAAAAGTCTGAATAGCCTGCTTGTATTCCCCCGCGTTGAGCTTGCTTAAGCCCTTTTGATAGGCTTGGAATTCGGAAAACGTTTTCGAAGCTGTCTGGGGCATAAGCCCCACCACTTTTATTTCCTCGAGTTGCCTGGTCAGACCGAACACCTGGTCTTCCAAAGTGGCCAACCGCACCTGATTGTCTTTGATGATTTTTTCCTGCTCAAGGCTTCCGTGAGATCCCTGATCGACCCTTCCGGTCAGGCTCTGAAACTCGGCCAGCACCTCCTGAATCTGGTTTAGGGCGGTGGCCAGGTTTTTTGCCTGAGCATCGCTTACCCGCTTGAGCTCGGCAACCTGCGCCTCAAGCTCCTTGGTGGAGGCGGCATGAGCGGCAAGAGGAGAAAACAACAACGACAGAACCACTGGGACGTATAAGGCAAAAGACCTTGGCATAAACACAGATTATTTTACAAAGGCCGCCCGACGGTTTTGCCACCAGCACGACTCGTCATGCTGGGTGCAGACAGGCCGCTCTTCGCCATAGCTGATGGTTGTCATCCGGTTGGGGTCGATGCCCAGATTGATCTCGAAATTCTTTGCCGAACGGGCGCGACGGTCGCCCAAGGCCAGGTTGTATTCGTTGGTGCCTCGCTCGTCGCAATGTCCCTCGATGGTTGTCTGGGTGCCGGCGTTTGCCTTGAGCACCGCGGCGTTGTTTTCAAGCGAGGAGACCTGATCGTCACGAACGTTCGATTTGTCAAAATCGTAATACACCGTTTGAAGCCCCTTGGCCGGCGGCGGCGCCACATAAGATGTGGTCGGCGCTTTCTTGTTCTGGCAGGCGGCCAGCGCCATGACTCCAACAAGCCACACGACCGTCCAAATATGTCTTTTCGTCATATGGATAACCCCCTTTTTTTAATCCGCAATAAAATCGGCCCGCCGGTTTTCCCACCAGCAGGTTTCATTGTGCTTGCCGCAAACAGGCCGTTCTTCACCGTAGCTTACGGTTTTCAGCCGGTTGTTTCCGATTCCTTTGTTGGTCAGATAACGTTCCACCGAGTTGGCTCGCCGATCCCCCAAGGCCAGGTTGTATTCGTTGGTGCCCCGTTCATCGCAGTTCCCTTCGATGGTTACCTTCAAGTCCTTGTGTTTTTTAAGATAGCCGGCATTGGCATCCAGCGCCTTCGCCATGTCTCCCCGGATGGAGGCGCTGTCAAAATCGAAATGAACGCGCTTTAAGCCGGTGGCCGTGGCGGCCCCCTTTTTATTTTGACAACCGGTGTTCAAACCTGTGACAGCCAACAACGCAACTAATACGAAAAAATGTTTCATTGATTTTGCCTCCTGATGAAAACCCCAGTTTTATATTGAAATCATTGAGGGTTTGGGAATAATCTGACCGGAATTTATGCGAAGGTGCGGGTTTAGTCAAGTTTATTTCATGGCACTTTTGCTGTGTAATTTTGCAAGGGCCTGGGTAGCATGAATTACATGCAACTCGTGATGTTTCGCCACAGGATGAAACATACAAAATTATGAAGTTGGGTCTCATTCAATATGCCATCACCCAAAATCCGTCGACGAATCTTGCGCGCGTGGCCCATCTGCTCGATCGCGCCGCAAAAAGAAGACCGGATTATCTCATTTTGCCGGAGATGTGGCTGGGAGGACCGCGGACGAAATCGGAGCGTCCTGCGTGGAATGTTTTTTACGCCGGGGCGTTGAAAAATTTGAGGACTTGGTGCCGGAAAAAGGGGATCGGATGCTTTTTTTCCCAGGTGGAAGAGGGAAAAAAGGGAATCTTTTACAACACGGCTTACTTCATCGAAAAAAACGGCCGGATCGGGGGACGATACCGGAAAATCCATCTTTTTTCACTGGATGGCGAAAGCCGGATGGTTCGAGCCGGCAGGGGGGCCAAACCCTTCAAAAGCGGAAACCGGAAAATCGGTTGTGTGATTTGCTACGATATCCGTTTCCCGGAACTCCCCCGCCTGTTGGCGCGTCTCGGGGCCTCCATTCTGATCGTCTGCGCGCAGTGGCCCGAGGTGCGCATTGAACACTGGATGACCCTTCTCAAGGCGCGGGCGATCGAGAATCAGTTCTTTGTCGCGGCAACAAACCGGCTGGGGGTAAAGGGAAAAAACTCTTATGGTGGCCATTCGGTGGTTTTTGATCCGTGGGGAAAGTGTCTTCTCCATCTCCCCCGGACAAAAGAGGTCGGTTTTGTCGACATCGATCTGGCCAAGGTGAACCGGATTCGAAAGACATACCCGTTTTTTTCGGATTGTGCTATAAGTCCAATAAAATGAAGCGTGTCCTTTTCATCTCCAAATCGCCCCTTTGTCACAACCTTTTCCAGGCGGTGGTGACGCTCATTCCCAAAAAAGCGGAAGCGGTTTGTGTGGAATCGGTGGATGAGGCCCTTTCACTCTCCCGACGGGGGAGGCCCTTTCGCCTGATTCTGGTCGATTTAAACGCCCTCGCTGACGAAAAAAACGGGGCCAAAGCGGCGGTCAGGCTGGGGGAACACCGCCTCTTGGAGCCGGCGGCCCGCATTTTGCTCCACAGCCGCGGAGCGGCTCTTCCCGATCAGGCGCTCAAGGAGCAAAACTTCTCCGCCTTTTACACGAAGCCGTTTTTGGCGGAAGAGCTGGCAAAAATTATTGATGACCATTTATGAATAAGCGAGGGATCTGGCTTTGCCAGTCCCGAGCGCAGGGGTTTGGGGGCCATTGATGGCCCGACAAAAATTAAGATTAACACGAGTAGTCACCTAAAAAGGCCATCAGGGCCCCCATTATGAATGATCAGCGAATATCGCCGCGCAAAAATTTGAGAACCCGCGTCATTTTCGAAGACGAGTTCAGCGAGGGTTTTCTTTATTTTCTTTCCACCGACATCAGTATCTCCGGCATCTTCATTGAATCGGCCATTTCTTTTATGCCCGGCACCAAGGTTCTTCTGAAATTTTCGCTCTACGAGGGGGATGAGCCCATTCAGGTTACGGGCGAACTGGCCCGAACCATGGGGGAACGGAGAGGCCGTGGCAGAAGGCCGAAAAAGAAACGCCCCGTGGGCATCGGCATCCGCTTTATGGGGTTGAAGCCCGAGGATTTGAAGAGGATCGAAAGTTTCATTCATTCGTGACAGGCTTCTCCTCCCCTTTGTAAGGGGAGGTCGGGAGGGGTAGAAAATTTATTCGCTCTACCTCCCCCATCCCCTCCTTACAAAGGAGGGGAGATTAATTCCCCGTATACACCTGCGTGATCTTGTACTCCAGGTATTGGTGAAAAAAATCGATGTAAGAGCGAAGGGATTTGGGTGCGACGGAGGGGCGGAAAGCCACCTCCAGCACGAGGGGATTTGAGGCAATTGCCAAAACCGTGTATTCCACATACTTATTGCCGACTTTCATGACCGGCACTTCTGTTTTTTCTCCATTGACCACGAGCGTCTGCCTTCCCGCAACATCGGTTACCCGCACTGCCGAAAACTCATCCAGAAATTTTTTGAAACCGGGATCGGAAGCGTTCGAAGCCGCCATCCGGAATTCCGCAATCTTTTCGATCAAATCGGGAGGCCCTTTTTTGAAAAGGGGAAACGAGAGGGAAAGAAAACCGGGTTCGAGCGAAAAGACCCCCTTTTGACCGGCCTCTTCGACAATTTTCGGGGGAATCCACAGAAGACCGTTTTGGTCAAGTTGCACCACCCCTTCGATCCAGAGATGCGGATGGGCCAAAGAGGTGGCCTCGTTCAAGCCGTTGGTGTGAACGGCGCCGCGATGCAGGTTCACCAAGTATTCAGGCCAGGGGGCCGAGCCGGCCTGGCGGGCCGACCCGGCTTGGGGGGTGTTGATGGTCTGCCCCCGCGCGGGGGAAAACCATTTCACCAGAATATCGGGTCCGTCTTGGCTCACCTCGATGGTTTTGGTCCCAAGTCCGGAAATCGGTTCGGGCTGGCCGGGAACAAGGCGAATTTTTAACCCGTTGATTCTGGAAAGACCCTCGAGGGAGGGGGATGCCTTAAGCAAAGGGACAGGCCCCAAAAAAAGAAGAAAAAGGGCCAAAAAAAGCGAAAAAAAAGACGAAAAATAACGCGCCACAGCATAAAATAATTGAAATAAATGAAAAAAGAAAGCAACATCCGCAAAATTTTGCCGATAATACTTTTAAGGAGACCTTATGGAAGCATTATCCCCCTATCAGCAGGAAATCTTCGATCGCCATTTTCTGGATTGTATTCACCCCCTCACCGCTCAATTGGAACAGCATCTTCAAGACCATATCAACCGTTTCGAAGCGGCCGATCAGGCTGAAGAGTTTTTCGTCATTTGTTCCGAAGCGTTTAAAATAGCGGCAGAGAGCGTTTTTGGGGGACTGGGACTGGGGGTCGTTGACTGGTTGGGGGAGGGCTACCGGGCCAACCTCGGCGGGTGCATCGATTACGCCTATGAGCAGACCGTGGAGGATTTCGGCGAATGCCCCATGGAGGGTTCGCTGATCCATTACGCCGATTTGGACCATGGAGCCCCGAACCCATGGCCAAATTGAATGGACAAAACAATCTTTCCCTGACTGCCGATCCCGCAACTCTTTACCGGCTGGCCGGTTATCCGGAGGCCGCCGCAGAACTTAAGAGGTGCCGCGAGGAGGTGGATCCGAAATGTGCCCTTGTGATGGATCCGAATGATGTGTGGCAGGCGTGGAAAAATTTCAAAGGCCCAAACGACGGCAGTGGTTTGTTGCTCGGAATGGCCTTGCCGGCCTTTAAGTTTCCTTCAGAATTTCCGGAACTATCCCCCGAACAACCGGCGGCGGAACCGCGCTGGACCCCACGCGTCATCCCGGGAGGCAAGACCGATCTTCCGTCAGGCCCCTCTCTTCCCGAACCGGCAGGACCGGTGCCGCCAGCTGAGCCGGTGCGGCCGGTAGCCCCCTCGTTGCCTCTGATCCCGCTGATTCAAGGCGCTTTTGTTCTCTATGCCATTCATGAAATCGAATACATCTCCAGGTTTGCCCTGTTTCAGGGCGAATTGCAGAATGACGGCAGAATCCTTGTTCCCGACCCCCGTTCCATCTGCATGGGACTTTGCCATCAGGGTCTGCCGGATGAGACCGGTTTGGAGGACGATAAATCCTCTTTGCCGGGGGAGTTTCCTTTTTCGGCCCCCTTCCGGATTGCCGATCCCGACCTTCCCGAAGAACTTCCTCTGCGCGAGGAGATTGAAGAATGGCTCGATCAGCCGGTCGATGAACCCGGGGAGGGCGAGTGTGACGACGACGAAGAATTATTTCCCGAATCGCCGGTTGAACCGGTTCAACCGGTTGAACCGGTTCAACCGGCCGAGTCCCCCCCGGTTTTTTTCAACTCCGCCTCTGAAGAGGCCGATCCAAACCCTCCATCTGCCGAGCCCGAGAAAGAAGCTCCTGCTAGTTCTTTCCCACCAGATGAATCAGTTGAGCAGGGAGAAAAATCTTACGACATTCCTTCGAAAGATGGGGTCTACAAACCGGACGGCTTTGCACATGAACTTCTCAGACAGGCCCTTCCCCACATCAAACCAACGGATAAGGTCCTCATTATCGGAACAGGCGCCGGGCTGGAAGCGGTGACGATTGCCGATCAAACCGGTGCTACGGTGGATGCCGTCGATCTCAACCCCGATGCTGTTGAGGCGACGCGGGAAGCGGCTGAAGCCAATGGAGTTTCGGACAGGGTTTTAGCCTGGGTGAGTGACGGTTTCGATCAAGTTGACGCCGTCTACGACGTTATTTTGTACAGTGGCCCTCTTCCGCTTTCACCGGAAGATCAAAAACTCAAAGGGGATGACCCCACCTATCACGATTTAGGCGGCGAACTGCTGAAAGGAATTCTGGATGGGGCGGCCGAAAGACTGACAGAGGAGGGAAGTTTCTTTCTCATCACGGCGGCCGACCACTCTTTACCCGTTCCGGATGGTTTAAGGGCAGAGGTGGAGGAGGATGTCTCTGTCTGGAACATGCCGGTAACGATCTATCGGCTATTCAAGGGAAATCTACTTTTCAACAGGACTTTACCCCCATGGGAACCCCCCTATAACGATGATTATTTTGGCGCCGATTGAGGCCTGCAATCTTAAGCATTTTCGGGGCGGACTAGAGCCGTCAAATCTATGCCCTTTGAAGAACTCGGCCGCAAGCGGCCGAGATTCTTCGATGCTTAGGGAAGGGGTCATCACATTTCGCCCGCCTTGGCTCGGCCCCAAGGGGCCGAGATTGCGGCGGGCCTGCAGTCAAGGCGATTTGGCATTTTTCCCTCGGAAAAGAAAAGTCATACAATCTACTTAATCAAGTGACTGTCACCTAATTTTTACAAGCAACTTTTTCCTCATCCTGCCGATAAGAAACCAAGAATCCTTTAATTTATCTCTGGATTTTAAAAACTCACTTCAATAGAGGTGCGGGATACCATGCCAACTGACCCCAAAGGCGCAACCGATATTCATCCCCGGTCGGTGGATACAATTTCATCCGATCAACCTTTTACTCCCTTGGAGGAAGTGCCTTCGGAAAAGGCAGAGGTTCGGGAAGGAGGTGTTATCGACCCGGGCCGGGGAGGGGATGTTTTTATTTCCGATAAACCCACGGGATCGGCAACAACTGGGGTTAATGCATGGCCCCCTTTTATCGACGAGAAGGATTTTCGGCGTTACCTGGTGAGCGAAGATGGAAAAGTCCGCCTTGATCGGTTGGAAGCGCGTTCTTCCGGTGCACCGGGGGGTTACAGCGTCCGTGCGGAATTTGTCGACGAAAACAACCTCCCCGCAGGCGAACTGACCCTTTGGCTCAGCCCCGATCTTTCAAACCCCGGCTTTTTTGTTTGCCATGCCTCCCGGATCGACATGTTCAAGCGGGGGGGGCACTACGGTTTCGAAATTTTTGTCCAGGCAATTCGTTATCTTCATTCCAATCCGGATATTTCACAAATGGATCTGACGGCTGTTGAAACGGGGCGGTATGTCTGGAAACATTTTGACGGTTTCAGGCTGAAACTTCCCTATCTTAAGGAGGCGCATGATCAGTTGCGTTGGTTGAATGACCGATACCATTTGGGCCTGACCGATGAGGTCATCCAAAAGGCCGATACCCCCTCTCGTTTTTCACGCATTATCGATCTTTATATTCCCCATCCGGAACTTTTGGATCTGGCCCGGGAGGCCTACCGGGGTTCGGGCCGGTCTGTCGAAGAAATTCTCCAAAAGACCCGCTACCCCGGCGAGCTGGTCCTCTTGGCGCTTCAAAGTCAGCTTCGGGGGAATGACTACTATGTCGATTACCGTTACGAGACGAGTCTCGATTTCCGGTCGGAGGCGGCGGTCAAGGCCTTTGAGCGGTCTGTAGACGATTTTTGGCGCGTCACACGGCTTAATCCCCGCTCTGCGGACCAACCACACCGGCGGGTTAAAGTTTATTCCGATCATATTCTCACGGGGGAGCCGGAAGAGGTCTGGGGTGTTTTGAAAAACGGAAAACTTTTTCTTGAAGCCAAACGGGGGCAAATTGACTGGGATTCTTTTGTCTACGACGGCGATGGAGCGGAAGCAGGCTTGTGGATCAACGGCCGTTTTTTTAATCAGACCGAATATGCGGTGGTTAATGGTTCCCGCAAGGGGGATGCCGGGCAATACGTCGTTCACCTTGAAGATCGGCGGGTTATCGGTTCGCTTGACACGGGGCGGGCCCATCCGGGGGTCATCGGTGATCCCGACTTTATTCTTTATCCCGACATGGTCGATTTTGCCGGACGGTCGTGGGCGGTAAATACCGAAACGGGAAAGGTTTCGGCGACCCGTGTTTATCAGCTTTCCTCGTTTTTGCCCCTCGTGACCGGCATGACCGAATTTTATAACCCCGAAACAGGGGTTCTCTCCTTTCCCCTGTCGGGAAATCAAAAACAGGCGGACAAAATCGACCTCAACATTCCGGGTGTCGACGAGAAGTGCCAAATCAGCGTTGAAAAATCGGCCGATCGAAAAAATTTCCATCACCTTGTTTTTTCGTGGGGACAAGACCGTGCGTTGAAGATTGATTTCGATTCGATGGAAAACACTTTGCACGTCAACGCCGAAGGGCTCAATCTGCGCGGTTTTCGTTTTCAATACGGCCGCGGGGCTACTGCGTCGGTGGCGGGCCTGAAAGAACTGGTCACCGATTTTATGGCGCGTGTGCGGTGGGGGTATGTCCCCTCGTATGCCGGCATTTTCCGTACGAAAGGGTCGTCGGCGGCAACCACCGGCGGTGCTAAGTCTGCCGGAAAACCGGCCGGGCCGGAACCGGCCGGGGGAGGTTCGGGGGTTACCCCCCCTTCCGATGCGGGGGGGAGTGGAGGAGGGGGTCCGCTTGATCCGGTGGAACGGAGTCGCCGGATCGGGCACCAGCTCCGCCCTCTGCTTGTGGCCGAAATGATCCCTCTTCCTCCATTGTCGGAGAGGAAACTTGACCAGGGGGAAATCCTCCGGATGGCCCTGACCAAAAAATATTTGATGCCCGGGGTTCTTCATTACGATCGGTTGGGTGATTCATACCGCCTGAATGAGGCAAAAAATATCTTCGAAAAAAGCGGTGAGGGAATCCGAACGTGGGGCGATCTGCTTGTTTTCATCGAAACGGCCCTCCAGCACGCCAAAGACGGCGAACAGATCGAGGTGAAAATCAGGCAGTATGAATTTCCCACCCTCATCCCGACCCCTGATTTTCTCGCTGGAGTAACCGGCTTAGCCCTCGCCCATCCCGAAAAATCAATTACCTTGGTGGTAAGCGGTGATCCGCTCGATCCGCCGGCGATTTACCGTTTCGATAAAACAGGCGTCCATGCCTCGACTTTGGAGCGGGACGAGGAAGCGATCGGGTTTTGGGAAAGGGGAAAAGGCAGAGATATCTTTGAACAATATTTTCTTCATCGCCGCGCGGAGTCGGTGTTGGCTGAATCGATGAGACAGGCGCACGACGAAATGCCGGAGTCGAACCTGGGGCTTTTTCTGGCCCGCGCGATTGCCCTCTACAACGAAAAGGCGATCGGTGAGATCCTTCCCATTCCCCATGACCGTTTGACCGAGATTTTTTCGCGCCTTTCGGATTTTTGCGAAAGAATCGCAGATGAGGCAAAAATCGCTTTAAACTGGAAAGCGGGCGAAGTGCCCCCCTCCGCCCTTTACTGGGATCCCATAACCACCCTCCTTCGCGCCCATCCGGCCGACTTATCGCCCAAGAACGGGTGGTTCTCCATTGGCGCCGGGCAGATGGTGGCTACGCTGGAATTTCCGCGCAGGCTGGTCGATGAAGGGGTCCTTCCGCTCGATTTTCGTCTCGGCGCCGTGGATATGAACCAGGCGCTTGTCTGGGAGACCAACGAAGAAGGGACCAACCGGATCGGTCTTGGAAAACAGCCGGTCAATGAACTCGATCGGCGCCCCATTTATGTGCTGGGAGGGGCCCAGCGGGATGAAGCTTTGCTTACTTATCGGCCGGATGTTGTTTTGTTGAACCTGAAGGCGAGTTATCTTTCACGCGTGGTGGATGGCCGTTTGATCGGCATTCTCGGCCCTGTTTCGCCGGTTCTGGCCACCCCCGCCAAGGCCTATGACGACACAGGAGGCCTCCCTTACCTTGATCTTTATTCCCGTTTGCACCGCGCCGGTTTGGCGCTGACGGTGATGGGGGGGTTCTTTGCGGCCCCCCAGATTCTTAAAGGGGAAAAGGTGGATATGACTCTTGCTTCCGAATCGGCGGCCGATCTTTTGCGGTTGGCCCGCGGCATGTCGCCGGCGGAAGTTTCCGAAACCGGGCGGGCCAACTGCGATTGGTTGAATCTCAAGCTCATCGCCAATCGTGAACTGGCGGCGGCCCTCATGGCAGGGGGGGCCAACAAGAATTTTCTCACCTATCGTTCGGCGCGGAGGCTCATGCGCTGGGCGCTCGATCTGCCGCCGACGGCGAGTGAACCCGAATTGAATGAAGGGGATAAACTTCTGGCGGGGGAAAAGGCGCATAACATCCAGGCAGGGGAGGAAATCACCGCGCGCATCGTGCCGGTCTACGGCATTTCCACCGATCATCTCTGGTCCCCCAAGGGTTTGAAGGAAGATTTCCGCAACTGTCTTCCCCCCACCATGGCCGGCATCCACCGGATTGCCGCCGCCCTCCGTAAAATTATGGCCCCCGTTCAAATCGGACCGCTTCATGATCCCCAAACGCTCACCCAGATAGCCGAGGAGAACGTGATGGGGCTGGCCCAGGTTATTCGTGCCTCTTTGGAATTCGGCGCGGAGGCTTCTTTGGCAGATCCGGATTTCCTGCGGGCTGTTGGAGAGCAGATTCGCGAGGGAATTTTGTCGGAGACCGACCTGTTGATCGAGGCGATTCGCAACGGACTTGGCGGGGGAACCCGAAACGCCCGCGACGGGTATATCGATGAAGTAATCGCGGAGGTTTACAAAATTCTGGGTGCGAGCGGTTATATCGACGAAAACGTTTTTCCCTTCAGTCGGTTCTACCAGGAGCATTACCCCGAAAAGTGGAAAGGAGCCGGTGCGCAAGAGGGGCGAAACGGCATCGGGCCGCTCATCCAGTTTGCCGAAAAAAATGGCATTACCCTTCCTCCCGAAGTTTACAAGGCGTGGAGTCTGTATCATCCCGAAGCCCCCATCGACATTCCCGGGGAGCGAAGACGAGCGGTCGCTCTCGCAGAAGGTGTCGAAATCGATCCTGTGTGGGGTTTGCCGGTGCAATGGATGAGGCGGATCAAACTGGGAATTTTGGGCCTCGATAATGCCCTTACCCGGGCGGTGTACGAAGGGACAAAGCCCGACAATGATTTTATGAAAAGCGGCATTGATATCATGAGGAAAGTACTCGGTTCGATTGGCTCCGATACAGGAGTATTTCCCGAGGTGGTGCGGCGGATGCTGGCGATCAAACAGAGGCTCGAAATCCTGTATCAGCTTTTTGACGGGGGGCACCGGTCGGTCGGCATGTCCGAGGAAGAGTGGAACGGGCGCCTGGAGAAGTATGCGATAGTCAAATTCCGCCAGAGCGTGGAACAGATTCAAACGGTGCTGAAGGGGGAAGAGAGCTTTACCGTCACTAAACTGTTGACCCACCTGCGGCGTCTGACGATTCGCCTCTACAAGGTCGAACTCGCGATGCGCCAGGAGATTGCCGTTGAATTCGATCTCACCAACAACGGCGATGCGGCCGAGATTGTTTCTCTCCCTCCGCGGGGCGCTTCTTCCGCTTTGGGGATTGAAGCGGCTGTTGAAGGTGGAACCCATCCAGCCACATCGATTGTTTCCCCAATGGTTGCCCCCTCATCAGACGGCGGCACGGAGCCGAAGGCCTCTCTGGCCGGTTTTGATCCTGTCTGGTCGGGCGGTATTTTTTATGCGGGCGATCTTCCGGAATCGATAAAACCCGCAAACAACAACCTCTTCTATGGCGCGATGGAGTTGATCGTGGATGGAAACACGGTTAAAAAGGTGCCGGTGGATACTGCAGAGGAGACCAGGGACCAGGGACCAGTGACCAGTGACATGGAAGAGACCAGTGACATGGAAACGGCTGAAGATGGCGGCACGGCGGCGGATGAATCGGGTCTTTTTCCGTCTGTGACAGGCTTGTCCACAGCAGGTCTGCCGCGAAACGTTCTTTTCTATCCCGGGGTGAGTCCGGCCACAGTGGCCCGGTCGGCGCGGGTGCTCTCCATCGTAAGATAGATATAAAAAACGCATTACTTTTCTTTTATTTTCCCCGCAACTTTTTTTTCTTCCCGCCGATAAGAGGACAAATCTATGTCCATTTCATTTGATCGACAATCCATTGAGTCGCGGATTACCGCTTTTCTGACCGAGCGCTGGCCCCAGATAGCGAACAATCGCTCCTCCGAGGCGATGCAGGTCTGGCATGCGGATCATCCCGACTTCGATTGGACTCTGGGCCAAATCAGGGATTTTGTCTCGGTCGACTGGGCCGATCTTTCCTGGATCAATCAAGGGGAACTCCCCAAACTTTTGGCGCTGGCCGCCAAGGCGTTTGACGGGATTGCCCCGGACTTCTCTACTTTTCTTACGGATCAACATCAGGCGTTGCAAGCAATCATTCAAACCGAAGAAGGCGACCGGCTTCGTGCCCTTCAAAACCAACCGGCAGTGAAAATCCATGGCGAGACGGCTGACAGCGGGGCAGAAATAACCGTTCAGCCTCTTCCCGACGATGTGATCGCCCGACTTGCCGCACAGGTGGGAGACATGCCCGCAAGGGAAGTGGATGGGGACATCGGAGAGAAGGAGGAAAAACGGAAATCCCCTTTGCAATTTAGCGAAGAGGCAGTGAGAAGGCTTCTCGACTCCGTCGTGGTCTATCGGGTCGACAACACGCTCTATTATTTTCCCATCGATCTTGAAAAGATAAGGTACTTTGTCTGTCTTTATCTGAAGAACGTCCGGCAAGAAGGGAGCCGGCGGACAATGGCGGATTCATTCGACACGTTATGGGAAAGATGGAAAAACGAGGCCCTTATACGCTGGACACAGCTGGCGCCCAAAATCGATTCGCTCGATGACATTATTCCGGAGGGATTTGTCCGGGCGGATGAATTGGCGCTGACAGATGTCCTCACGGGAAATGTTCTGAACCCGGCCGAGGTCACCGCCCGGATCAGGAGAAATGCCGCCAGAAACAAGAGCGGGCCCGATTGGGCCGACGCAGTGCGGGTGGCGGTGGTCGGAAATCACGGCAGACGGATTTATTATGTGAGGCCGGACCTTCTCGAGGGCCGTTATGCGGACGATCTTTTTAAAATCCCGACCGTCGCGGAATTTATGGACATTCTCTCTCCTTCCCACCGACAGGAATTCATTCCCTTTTTGAACAAACTCCGTCGGTACCATGGACAACCCCCCATCAATTGGGAGGAACCCCCGGTTTTCCATCTGATCGGCCATTCCGATTCGGGGTCGCTTTTCGGGTTTCGGGTGTTGACGGCGGACGAAATGAATTTCGAGCCTGATGACAGCTATTTTCAGCTCACTTTTGACCCCCGGTTTTTTATTTCCCGCCTGCGGGGAAATCAGGCCCTGAAAATGGGGCAACACTTTATCGGCTTCCCAGCCATGGGGTTGATCGAACGGGCCTTCCTGTCCACCCGTTGGGGAAGCCGATTGCACACGGAAGGGGGGGAAGGAATTTCCTGGAACGATTTTGTGGGTTTTTTTGCCCGTCAGGCGGGAGGGGAGCCAACCGGGGGACTTTCTGCGGACCCGATAGATATTTTATGGGAGCAACAAAGGCTTGCCGATCCGCAATTGCCCGACAATCCAAGAAAGCTGGTCCTCTCCGCGGGCCGCGTCAGTTCGCAAGGCTCGCAGAACAAGTCGGGGGTTTATTCCCTCCAATTGGCTCAAACCGGTGGAAAAAGCCCCACCGATATTCACTATCTTCGGGTTTTCTTCCGTCGGACGGCCGGGGGCTGGTTTGTCCGAAAAATAAGGGGACAGGGGAGCATGGAGTTTGCCCTTCGGTATCTTAAGGCCAAACAGGGAATCGAATTGGCCGATCCGGTGCAAAGGGCCCTCCTCATGTCGTTGTGGGAGGCGAATGGATCGGGTTGGAACGGTCTGCAAAATGTTTCCGATATTTCATGGCCGGGCAAACTGACATTTGCCGATTTTCAGCAAAGACTTCGCAATCCGCAGAGCCTTAAGGATTGGTGGAATTTTCAGAGGCAGGTTTCTCCGTGGCTTGCCGAACATGCACCGACTTTTGTCTTGAGCGGAACATCCAGGGGAAATTCAAAAGATCTTTCCCAGGTTTTTGTGGAAAAGCTGATTCTTAGGGCCGACGGGACCCGTCCCGAAAGCAATTTTTACTTTGGTCTTCAGTTTGAGGAGTCCGGGGGGAAATTGTATTTAAGAAAGGCAAACGGACTTAATGCCTTGCGACTTGCCTTTGCGGCAGTGGGGGGGATGGTAGGGCGGGATATTCAACATCCGCTGGAAAAAGCGGTCTTGGCCTCTTGTTGGGGAAGGCCCCCTGCCTCAAAACATGACTCTTCCCTTCGCTTGACTTGGGGCGAATTGAAAAATTATTTTGTTTCCGGCATGGCCGATCCCATTGGCGAGCTTTGGAATCTCAAACGGAGGACCGATCCTTCTTTAATGGCACATCCCGCGAGGCTTGTCCTTGTCGGTCAACGAAAAGGGACAGGGGATTTCGCCCCTGTTATTGCCGTGAGGCTTGTCACTTGCGATCAAGTTGAAAGCTTGAGGGATAGATGTTTTGCAGTTGTTTTCGAATGGGACGGGACCCGTTACGTTGCGGAAAATTATCAGGGAAGGCAAGACAGAGGGGCTTTGGAGTTGTTTGACTTTCTCCGGCGACCGCCGACTCCGGCGGAAAAACCCTCTCTTGCGCTTTCCCGGGGGTCTGCCGCTACGCGCCACTCTTTGACCTCTCCGCCCGGAGACAAAGGTTCTGTTCCAATCATGGTGAAATCAGATGCGAAAGATAAAGGACCGAAAAATTCGGTGGAAGGGAATGTTTTCTACGGCCTGCCGGATCACCTGGAAGGGGCCAATGGCCCGATGTGGGGGGTCACGGAGTTTGTGGATGGAAATACCGTCAGAGAGGTGCCGGTCGATTTGGCGCCCTTCGACTCGTCCGCCTTTGGCGAACTCGCTCAGGACAGGGAAGGGACGGTTGAAGATGATGAGACAGCCGATACGGAGCCGGAGATGGTTGAAGGTGATGAAGTAGAGGGGGCTGGATCGGGTCTTTTTTCGCCTGCAATAGGCTCGCCCGTAACAGGTCTGCCGCGAAATGTTCTTTTCTATCCCGGCGTGAGCCCGGCCACTGTTGCACGGTCGCTTTCCATCGTAAGATAGATAGGAAAAACGCATTACTTTCCTTCCATTTTTATAGGCAACTTTTTTTGCATTCCCACCGATAAGGGAATAAGTCTCATTTTTCTCTATGTCCATTGACCGCCTCAGCTACCGCGAGCGTCTGCTTCTTTGGGAGTTTTTGCATCCGCATGATTCCACCGGCCAAGCCATGCCCGATGGCTGGCAACCGGCAGAGGCCGAGATCGACCGGTATCTGGCCCCCTCGCCCGAGGGCACGCTTGCCCGACAAATCCACGCCCGCAGATCGGCTACGCTTCCTCCCATCGCGCGTCCAACAGCCGGCGGGCAGGCAGTATCCGGAGACAAGCTGACTGCGGAATGGCTTTCAAACCTCGCCGCTACCGAGCCGAATCGTCCCGATTTGAGGGTGATCAACGGGGTTCCGTATCTCTATTTTGAAGAAATAGCCGCCGTCAATCCGAAGATTGCTCTCCTCCGTTTTTACAGGGGTCAACTTCAAGTCAAGTTACCCAATCTTTCAGTAGCAAATTGGATGAAGAAAATCGAGAGCCGAGTAAACCTTCATCATCTGGTGCAATTGTCGCGACTGGCGAAGGACTATCAACAACTGATCCGAAGAGGCGTGAGACATGTTAAGCCCGATCTGGCAAAGCAATTGAATAAGCTTGAATGGGACAATTTGGACGAAAACGGAAAAGGAAAGGCCTCAAACCCCAATATTGGCGGTTTTTATTCCTATGACTTTGATGGATTCGAATTAATTTTTCAACAACAAGCAGGAGGGATTCAGGGAGCTATCCATACATTTCGTTTTACCATGCCGAGCCGAATGGCGGTTGGGCAGACTCCGGTAACCCAGGCACAGCCGGTGGAGGCGAAGCCGTCCCAACCAATCGGTCATTTTTGGGATTTGCCGAAAAGTGGCGCGAAAGATGTTTCCTTCGATCGTGTGGCCGGTGAATTTCCGCCGGAATCGGGATTGAAGGACTACTGGCTCTTTGAAAGCCGTCAATATGGAATGGGTGTTGCCGTGAAACTGGAAACCAGGTCGCCCGGGACAAGGGTTGTGACGGAGTATTTTTTCTACAGCATGCACGATGGGCCTCTCACCACCTATGCCCATTTTTTTGCCCGACAAATTGGCGGACGATGTCGATACGATAAGCCGTCGGGACTTTCCGCCGATTTTCAGGGGACAATTCCTTCTCCGGTTGAGGCGCTGAATTCTTTATGGAGCAGTATATACTTCGATCTTCCCCATAAACTGGTTGTCAATTTCAGACGAGCCCTGAACGAAAGTGAAATGGTTGATCAGGCTTATCAACGATGGTTGGGGGCCTACCGGTCGGCTCCCGAACAATATGGAGAGACCAACGTTGTCTTTTATAAGCTCACCGGACATGACCCGGGTGAAAATGGAAGCAAAATAACATACACCTTTACCGACAGTGATTGGAAGATGGATGTGACTTTGGCCAAATCGGGAGACTCTGTTTTGGTCACAAAGGCTGAGTTTTATCGCGGTGACGGAACAATCTATCGGGGTGAAGTTGAAGAACCAAGCCTCGACGGCTTTCCATGGGCCCGCAAGAGCAAGTATTTGCCCGACTGGAAACATTATGTGGTGAGCGCCAATGTCGGTTCCCAAAGAATGATCGTCATGTTTGGGCACAAGGGTACCCAAATCTGTGGCGGCTCCTTTGGCCACATCCGCGAGATTCTTAATCCCGATGAATCTTGGCGCGCTCTGGCCCCCAAGCGCTTTCAATGGGCGCTGGATGATTTAAACGGCATTTCCCATTCAAGGGGGCATTTGTTTCAGCCGCAACCGGGTGAACAGGCGCCTGTCTTCCATCCGGGAGAGCCGTTGCCGATTAACATCACCTTTCCGGCAACAGCAAAATCCGCCGCGGCCTTCGACAGCGTTACGGCCGGAAAACAAAAAAATCTTCAGGTCACCATTCAGTTTGGCGACTACGGAACATCCCACCCTTATCATGTGATTTACGAACATTCCGGCCAAAAGGGGGTTTTTCTGAATCCGGTGGAGGGAGAGGGGGCGCCCAAAGGGGTAATCGAACTTTTAAGGCATAAGGGGGAGTATTCTTCGCGTCTTGATAAGGAGTCGGAGTTGTATCGGTGGATGAATGAGAATCTCTATGGGCCGGAATTGAAGGTGACGGCCAAAGAGGGGGAGATCCTTTTTTCGACGATAAATGATTCCGAACCGGAAGGACTGCCGGCTCAAATACGCGCCCTTTGGCTGGAAGCGGCCAGAGGAGAGGATTCAAAAATCAGGGTGTCGGATATGGAGGCGGGCTTTCAAGTCGAATACGATCCGACCGATTTGGCGGCGCTCGAACGCGCGGCCGAATTGCTGAATAAAACCCGCCTGCTCTACGAAACGAGTCTGGCGAAAAAGCGAAACATTTCTTGGCGCGCGGAGCGGACATTTTTGTTTGTTGACGAGTTGCCAAAACTCAACGGCCGGAGTCGCGAGTTGAAGGTTGAAATTACTTACACCCGCGACGAAGAGGGGAATGATGTTTATCGTCTCAAATCGGCCACGATGCGGGGATACGATGTTTTCAATGCGGGTGATAACTCCCCCCATCCCCCTCTTAATTTAAGAGGGGGAGAGAGGGGGAGTTATTTCACTCGCGATGACGGAATGATCCAGCCAGGGGAGATTATTTCTCTGACCCTCGATACCGATACCTTTCACGAGACGGTCGACGTTCATTTTAATGGAAAGACGGGGATTAAAATCGTCAAGAGAGAGATACAAATTCTTCTCGAGACTGACAAGTTTGTTCGCAATGTGACTCTCCCAGAAATTCCGAGTGTGACCAGTAATGAGCTTTCGCTTGAAATCGAAAAAACAATCGATCGCCGGAGCGGAACGGAAAAAATCAGTTATCGTTTGGTTTCAGCAACCCTCTACGGCGTGGCGCTCGACCTTGATTTGGCGACGCAAAGAATCCAGCCGGGGAAAATATTCAAACTCGGCGTCGATGGAAAAGATTTCTGGGCCGAAATTTCGTGTGTCATGAATGAAAAGGGGAAGATAAGCATCGTTCCCGATTCGTACAGGGCAGATTGGCGAAAGACCGTCACCCAGTCCATCCGGTCCAGTCTGTCCCTGCCGGACGGACGCGCCGTCGAAGATGTTTTTGAGATTGAAATCGATATTACGGAAGATCCCTGGACTCATGAAAAAACAGTGACGGGGGCACGGTTGAAA
>JACQOY010000081.1 GCA_016207765.1 Deltaproteobacteria bacterium
GACATCCACGCAGGCTGAAGAGATCGAACGGCGGGTGAATGAGGTGATTCAGGCGAATTATGCCGTAACGAAGGAGGAGATGAGTTTCAAGGAGGCGCAAAAAAAAGGGGCGCTGGCCTTTTTTGGGGACAAGTACGGCGACCGTGTTCGCGTGGTGAGTGTTGGCCCGTATAGCATGGAATTTTGCGGCGGGACGCATTTGAACCACTCCGGTGAGATCGGCGTATTCAAGATCACGGGCGAATCATCGGTCGCCTCCGGCATCCGAAGAATCGAGGCGGTGACCGGCATGGATGCCTTTCGTGAATTTCAAAAGCTGGAAAAAAATGTCGATCACCTGGCGGAACTGCTGAAAACAACTCCGGCCGAACTTCCGCAGAAGGTTTCCAAACTGTCCGAGCAGGTCAAGTCGCTGGAAAAAGAGGTTTCGCGCCTCAAAACAAAAATGGCCACCAGTGGCGTGACCACCAGTGGCGTGGCCTCCGGAGGCGGTGGTGGCGCCGACTACATGACTCAGGTCAAAGAAATCAAAGGGGTCAAGTGTCTCGCGTTTGAAACGGATATCGACGACCCGAAAACGCTCCGCGATTTTTCCGATCAGGTGAAGAACAAACTGGGGAGCGGCATTGTTCTTATCGGCTCCAAAGCGGGTGGCAAGGTTTCTCTGATTGTTACTGTCAGCAAAGATCTTACCGGCAAGTACAAGGCGGGCGATTTAATCCGCGAGATTGCCGTCCTTGTTGGCGGCAAGGGGGGCGGGCGCCCCGACATGGCGCAGGCCGGAGGGAATTTGCCGGAGAAATTGCCGGAGGCGTTGAATAAATTGGCGTTGTTGATCTGACTTGGACACAATATCCTGTTTGTGCTAGAGCAAACGAAACACCCATGGGCGCCCCGCTTCAATTTTTTTCCCCTTTTTTCCTGAAAATTTTCATGGCGTTCGCCGAACGGATTCTCCCGGTTCGCGACAAAACCGATATCCCCGCCAACACCATCGAAACGGCGCGTCGGGCGGAGATTCTTCTTCTGGAACAGGAAAAGTTTAAACTCTGTCTGGTGAAGCTGTTTCTTGTTTTTCTTCAGTATTTTTCCCTCTTTTACTTCCGGAAACCGTTCACTCGGCTTTCGAAAGAGCAAAAGATCCAATACCTGAAAAAAATCGAGGATTTTCCCCTCTCGAAGGTGCGTCAGGGGTTTTGGGGGATCAAAATATTCGTCTATTGGGGATATTATACTCAAGAGCCGACTTGGGCCGGGCTTCATTACGGGGGACCATTGGTTGGCAAATTATGATGCAACTCGAATGTGATATCGCGATCATTGGCTCGGGTGCCGGCGGAGGGGTGATCGCCAAGGAACTGGCCCCCCTTTGTCGGAAGGGCTTAAAGGTTCTTCTGCTCGAATCGGGTCCTTATGTGACCCGTGAATATTTCGACCAAACCGAAGAAAACATGACCCGTCTTTACTGGGACCGGGGGGGAACCCAAACCAAAGACGGCGCCATGACCATTGCACAGGGGCGCTGTGTGGGGGGTTCCACCACTTTTTTTACCGGCACCACCTTCCGTATGCCCCAGCACGTACTCGACAAATGGAATGTCCCCGATCTCACGCTTGACGATCTTAAACCCCGATATCAGCGGATTGAAGAAGAACTTTCAGTTCACGAGTTAAGTGACCAATATATCAACAAAAACAACCGTTATTTCAAAAAAGGGATGGATCATCTCGGATGGTCGGGCGGTCCGTTGCGTATCAACACCTCCAAGGCCTGCAAGCCTTACGGCTACTGCAACCTCGGTTGCGCCAGCGGGGCAAAGCAGGGGACGATGGAGGTTCAGATTCCCAAGGCGATGAGCCAGGGGGTGGAGTTGATCCCCAACTGTCATGTAACAAAAATCGGCGAGAGGGAATTGTGGGCCAGGGTTACCCCGGCGCCGAAAGGAACCCATCCGAACCATCATCCGCAGGGGGATTACCACATCAGGGCGCGAGTTGTTTATGTTTGCGCGGGGGCGGTTCGATCGCCGGCCCTTCTCCTTAAGTCGGGTCTTCCCGTGATGAGTCCCATGTTGGGGAGAAATATCACCTTTCATCCCGCCATGATCGTCTACGGCATTCATTCGGAGCAGATCGATGGCCACCAGGGCTTCCCCAAGGCCTACTATTGCGACGAATTTTCCAAGACGAACCGCTACCTGTTGGAGACCTGTTTCTATTATCCCTTTGTGGCGGCCAAAAATGTGGGGGCATGGGGGGATGAGGAAAAAGAGGTCATGGCCAACTATCATCGCCTGATGGCCATTCTGATTTTACATCACGATGATGTCTTTCCACACAACCGTGTCCGCACGAAGGGGGAAAAATTCGTTGTCGACTACAAAATCGACGCCGCCATGATTAAAAGCTTGACCGAGGCCCAAATCGCCTCGGCGGAAATATTTTTCGAAGCGGGGTGCGAGTCGGTGGTTGTTCCCGCATCCTCCAAATTGATTGTTTCGCGCGACGAGCGCAAAAAATTACGGGAGTATGTCTCCGAAAAAAACATGCTCTTGAACAAAGTGACCATTACCTCCGCGCACCCGCAGGGGGGATGCGGAATGGGGCAGGATGTCGCCTATTCGGTAGTCAATTCGTACGGACAGGTACATGGCCATCCGTGGCTCTTTGTGATGGATGCCAGCGTTTACCCGCAATGCATCGAAATAAATCCCTACCTCACCATCATGGCCTTGGCCGACCGCTCGGCGGAATTTGTTCGGGGGAATGTTGAAAAACTGCTGTTGTAGCTATTAATTGAGGTGCTTCAACCCGGAGACGTAGTCGTCGTAACTGATTGGCGCCTCGATGCCGAGTTCGGCCAGAAGATCGATGACTTCGGATAGGGACAGTTCAAGATTGTTGGCCAGGGTTTCCAAAGAAGCCTTGTTGTCCCGGTACTGGCGAATCCAGTAAAAAAGCCAACCGTCCCTGTTTTTCATTTCCTTTTTATCCTTACTCTACCGGGTTCCATAATCATCAAATTGCCCTTAAAATCAGACTCCTGTAATTCCTGGATTCTTTTTATCAGTTGTCGACTGATTTCATCTGTGGTCATTTCATTTGGAAAATGGGCAATCACGATTCCCCAGTGACTATCAAGCGGATAAACAAGAATATTGCCGAATCCCAAATCGCCGCTTACAAGGACAGCCTTATTTTCCCGGGCGAATTTGAAAATTTCGGAATCACCAGCGCCGCGAAGTCCATAATCCCTGATATCCTTTGCATCGAACCCGGAATTTTTGAGGAGTTTTCCCAAAGACCGCGGCATGTCTTCGTCAATAACAAATTTTGGCATATTCAGCCGACAGCCCTGATCTGTTCACCGGCAAGGGTGTGGCAGGCGTAATCGAGGACGGCAAGAATATCTTCGCGGGTAATTTCATATTCAGCCATGACTTCTTCGTAGGTCATTCCTCCCGCGAGTTTGCCCAATATAAGATCAACGGGCACGCGAGTCCCCGCAATGACAGGCTTGCCAAACCGGACTTTTTCATTGACCTCTATTTTAGGGGCGATTTGCATTCCAAAACCTCCATTGATTTTCATTATACTAACGAAAAAAAGGTCTGTCTATAATTTTAAAATTGCGTCGAACCAGCCGTAAATATTCGTTTCGTTATTTTTTGAAAAGTTTGTCTGGGTCAACACCACAAGCCCGGCAAAGGCGCCAGAGGGTCATGAGGGTGGGGTTGCCTTCTCCCTTTTTAATGCGGGCAATATAGCGGGGATCAAGTCCTGCCAAAATTTGCTTTCTCTGAGTAAGCCCTGATTCCTGAAGTGCTTTCCTCAAATTACCGCAAAAACGTTTCTGAAAACTCTTAAAGGATTCATTATATTGCACATGGCATTTTTACTACCCATGTATTTTAAGAC
>JACQOY010000085.1 GCA_016207765.1 Deltaproteobacteria bacterium
CAACAACAAACAAAGAGAGTCATGTTGACGAAGCAATAAGGATGATGCAAATCATGTTTTCTTCGGCATTAATTCGGTATATGTAAGTTGTGGATTGTGTTGGTGTGCGGGTTGTTTTAAACAATAAAAAAGGAGACTTGAATATATGAAGAAACACCTGGTTTTTTCCCTGTTAGCCGCTGTTTTTTCCCTTTCCTGCGTTTCCGGCGCCATCGCCGACGGAAAGGCCGATTATGATGCCATATGCGCCTCGTGTCACGGCGCCGACGCCAAGGGGAAGGCCTCCATGGCCACCGCCATGGGGGTGGACGCCGCGGCCCTTGACTTAACGAAGGCGGGCATCGATTGCGTGAAAGTTGTCACGGAAGGGAAAGGAAAGATGCCGGCCTACAAGGACAAAGGGATCGACATCGCGGCGGTCTGTGCCGCGGTTCCCAAATAAAGCCGCATCGTCTGTCTGGTTATCTCACAAAAAATGCCCCGTGACGCGGGGCATTTTTTTTATTCCGGATGACACCCCATGCAGAGTCCTTCCGCTTCCGGCTTGAGTGGAACCTTCTTGTGCCCGCCGATCTCGTGACAGGTCACGCATCCTCCCAGCATTCCGATGTGCATCTGGTGCGGCATAACCTTGCCCTGTAGGGGCGTATCGCGATACGCCCCTACCTTGACCGTTTCAGGGGGAACCTTTACCCCCACCCGCGCATGACAGAGGGTGGCGCAATAGCCGCCGGAAATCATCGGGAGCGACGACAGGTCGGAAATCGGCGCCTTGACCTTGGGGGCTATCTGGGTCAACAGCTCATCCGCTTTCCTTAAAGCCACGGAGGAGAGATAGACATTGTGCTCTCCGCGGGAATTCTTGACAAAACTGATCCATTCGTCCGCCTTGGCCAGTTTTTCCTGAAAATCCTTTTTGACCTTTTCTTCCAAAGCGGCCCGGTCAAATGCCTGGCGCACGGCGGACACTTTCTCTTCCAACTGTTTTACTGTTGTTGACAGTTCCACCTTGGTGTCTTCCCAAATGCCGCGAAATTTTTCACCATGACACTTGATACAGGCGGTCGTCGAGGCGAAGAAGGTTTTTCCCGTGAATTCCTCCTCCTTCCCCTGCAACTTTTCCTTGTAATGACAGCCGATGCAATCCACCTGCGCGAGAAACATCGGGCTTGGGATCTGCGGCAGACCCAGCGAGGCCACCTGTCCGGTGTACATCTCGCGCTGTCCCATATGCTTGGCCTCGTGGCAATAGGAGCACTCGAAAGAAAGGGTCAGCGGATGATCGAGCTTTTGGGGCTCCGCAGGCTGTCCCTCCGAAGCCGCCGACACAAGGCTGGATGAACCCTTTTCCACAAAACCGTGGCGGATTTCCTCGTGGCAGTGAAAACAGGCAACGTTATGTTTGGTGACATGATTTTCGTGGATGAACGGGATATCGCCGTAGCGGGCCAGTTTTTCCGGCTGGTTGTGACAGGTAAAACAGCGGTCCTGCTTGGCCTCTCCCTTTCCTTGAACCACATCGAGATGACAGTCCTTGCAATCGATATGCCGGGCGCTCACAAATTCCCGGTGGTTGTAGGACATGTTCCCGACCTGGAAGGTTTGTTTGGGAAGATCGTGGCAACCAAGACACCCCCCAATGGGCTCCAGTTCCTTCCCTTCTCCCCGCCCCTTGAAATGGCAGAGATAACAGGTGTCGTAGGTAACCTCGACATGCTTCCCCACCACCACCTGCGAGTGGCATGACACGCAACGAAGCTGTCTGCCCCGCTTCACCTCCGTCAAATGGGGGCGGTGGTCGAATTTGATCCCTTTTTGGGTTACGAGCGGGCCTTCCAGCAGACGGTTCGAATGACACCCCGATCGCAAACAAGCGCTATCCGAAATTTCGGCAAAGGGTTTTGAGGAATAGGTGCGGGTGATATATTTGACCACTTGGGCCGAGGCCTGGAATTTATGCCACAAATGCTCCCCCAGGTTGTCCGCCGGGGGATAATGACAATCAACGCAGACCGCTTTTCCGTGATGTTGCGAGGTCTTCCAGGCGTTGTAGTAGGGCTCCATAATGTGGCACGAATTGCAAAAGGCGGGGTGTTCGGAAAATTTGGCCATTCCCAGCATCCCCGCAAAAATCGTCAGCGCCACCAGCCCGATCAGAAGAAAAAAACGGGGCTTGAGATGCGCATGCCATTTGCGATCGTGCAAAAACTCGATGCCGACGGCCCGGAGCAAACTGTTCCACAACGGCAAATCTTTCTTTTTTTCGATCATCGTAAAAAGACCTCCCCATCATCCCGGATAAGTGGAAAAAAATGCAACAAAAATGCAAATAGCCAGAATCATCCCGATCCCCAAAGCAGAATAACCGAAAATATTGGCGGCCCTTTGCATTCTTTCCGAAGGGGGTCCCACCAGCAACTTATCGAGCTTCCCATCCCTCACCAGTTCTTCATAGACCTCCGGCCTTTCCTCCTTGAACCGATCCAGCGGGAGCCTTCCGGTAAAAATAACCGTATCGATCGGAAAATTTTCGGGGCGAAGATGATTGTGAAAAAAGTGGAAAATGAAAATGAAACCCAGGGCCAGAAGCGCCTCTTCCCCGTGAATGATCATGGCCAGATTCAAAAAAACGCCGGGGAGAAAACGGGTGAAAAATTCGGGAAACCAGAGGATCAGACCCGACAACCCAATGACCGGAATCCCCCAGAAAATCGCAAAATAGTCGAATTTTTCCCAATAGGCCCATCGGCCGATACCCGGCCTTTCCCCCAGATAAAAAAACCAGCGGAAGTTGCGCCAGAGATCAACGGCGTCCTTCCAGCGCGGAAGGATGGTGTCGGGCCTGAAAAGACGGGGCCACTTCCCTTCGCGCACAAGTCTCTGGAAAAGATACCCCGCGTGAAACAGCACATACAGACCGGTGAGAACGGCGCAAACCCGGTGAAAGTAACGGGAGACCTCGACCCCCCCGAACAGGACAATCAGCGGTTTGGCCCATTCCGCGTAATGATACTTGAGCGGGATGCCGGTGGCGGCAAGACCAAGAAAGCTCACCACAATCATCAGATGGGTGAGTCTCTGCGCCGTATTAAACCGGATAATATACCGGTCGGTCTCCCACTTTCTCCGAACCTCGCCCCGAATGAGGGCCGTTACGGAACGCTGGAACCACAAAAAGGTATGAAGGCCGAAGAAACCGAACACCAGGGCCAAAAGCCAGAACATGAATTGGGAAGCATAATAAAGAAGGGGCGATTTGCCCTTGTCATGCGGATTGGAATGCGGATCGTACTCGACAAAATTCGCGTTGATCCCCTGATGACAGACCCCGCACGTTTCCATCAGGTTGGCCGGATTCACCGTGGAATCAGGATCGCTTGCCGGCAGATTCATGTGGGCGGTATGGCAATCGGAACACTTGGCCGCCGTCATGTAACCGATAGAAGTGGCCTGCCCGTGGAACGTGTCGCGGTAGGAAGGGGCCTTGTCCTCGTGGCACTTGCCGCATTCATCAGGGAGTTCTACACGAAATTTCTTTGAGGCAATTCTCTGAATACTGTGGGCCTTGTGACAGGTGATGCAAACGGGCCCGCGCTCATCCCCTTTTTTCCACAATTTGCCGTGGGCGCTTTCGACAAAATGCCTTAAGACTCCTTCATGGCATTTGCCGCAGGTTTCGGGAATCTTCGTGCGGGAGACGGGGGATTGGAAATCGGATTTCGGCAGAATATCGTGGTTCCCGTGACAGGCGGTGCAGGTTGTCAGATAGGAAACCTCTTTTTTCTTCCCGATCCGGTGAACACCACCGGCGTGCTCCCCGGCAATATCTCCGTGACACACCGAACAATCGACCCGATTCGGTTTGGTTTCGTGGGGAACGGCCGTCACATCACGATGGCAGGCGGTACAATCAAAACCGCCATGAACCGACCGGGCCAAAACTCCGACATCGACCTGGGGATCGACAACGTCATGACAGGAAAGGCAAAGGGGGGCCCCCTCTTCGGCAAATACCGCAGAGGGAGAAAAGAGAAAAAACAGGAGAAAGATCAAACAAGGGCACAAAGAATTCATAAGAAATTCTCCCACCCTCTCCTTTCTTCATTATGATAGAAAGAGAAGAACGGCAACATGATACTGATCATAAAAAAAAGCGGGACATGATCTTCATCATGGTGTAGACAGACGGTTTAATCTACTTTGCAACCTGATTTTCAGGACGGTTTGTTATCCGACCGGTTTGGATCAGGATCCCCCTATGAAACAGGTTTCTTTTTGTCTGACCATTCTTGTATTGTTTCTTTTTCCCATTTTTTCCCTTCGCGCGGAAAATCAGTGCCTTGTTTGTCACGAACAGGCCGCCGTCCGGAAAAATTCCGTCCATGACTACGCCGAATGGAAGGGCTCCCCTCACGCGTCAAACAACATCACCTGCGAAATGTGCCACGGTGGAAACGCCGAAGAACCTTCCAAGGCCAAGGCCCATGCGGGCATTATTCCCGCTGGCGATCCGAAGAGCCCCCTCTATTTCTCCAATCTTCCGGAAACGTGCGGCAAATGCCACGAAGGGGAGTTGAAGCAATTCCGAAAAAGTTACCATTACAGCGAACTGAAAAGAACGGGCCGCGGCCCCAATTGCGCCACTTGCCACGGCGTCATGGCGACCCGCATTCTTACGCCTTCGGAACTGAAAGAAACCTGTTCGATCTGCCACAAGGAACGGCCGATTGCGGACGAGGCCCTGGTTACCCTCAATCTCGCAAGCCAGGCGGTTGAAAAGTTGAAAAAGGGGGTGGATGACGCCAGGCAAAAAGGGAAAGAAGTCGGTCCGGCTGAAAATTCGCTCAAGGCGCTCCAAAAACGCCTGAAAGAACTGAAGGTTTCATGGCATTCGTTCAACCTCCCCCCCTTGGCCGATGAGGCCAAACAACTCGCCGATACCGCCCGCGAGGAAGTCGAACGTCTGCGTCTCGCCACGGGAACTTAGAAAAGAAATAACGATGGAAAAAAACAACCCTCCCCCCTCTCTTCCGGATACCGATTCGCGTCGGAACTTTTTGAAGCAGGGCATCTTTATCATGGGAGGCCTGATAACCGCGGGCATCGGTGTTCCGGCCGTCACCTACTTTCTGGCCCCCCTCTGGCAGAAGGAGGAGGAAGACTGGACCGAAGTGGGGACCGTCGCCGAGCTTCCCGTCGGCGAACCTTTCAAGATCGATTTTGTCCAGAGAAAGCGGGATGGTTGGATGACGGTGGAGGGACGGTCTTCCGCCTGGGCCGTCACCGTGGACGGGGAGCAGTTCACCGTTTTTGATCCCCGTTGCACGCATCTGGGATGCCCTTACCGGTGGGATGCGGAGAAGAAAAAATTTCTCTGCCCCTGCCACAATGCCGTTTTCAGCGTCACCGGGGAGGTTTTGGCCGGCCCCCCCCCGCGCCCCCTTGACCGCTTCCCCGTAAAGGTGGCGGGGGGGAAATTGTTCATCAAGCCGGCGCAAAAAAAGGGGGAAGGTTGATGTCGCGACTGACCAATTGGCTCGATGAAAGAATCGGAATCCGCGGAATCAGGGAAACCCTTCTTGACCGGAAGATTCCGAAGGGGGTGGGATGGCCCTACGTATTGGGGAGCGTCAGCCTCTTTCTTTTCACCCTTCAGGTTGTCACCGGAATTCTTCTGGCGATGAACTATTCCCCCTCGCCCGAACATGCCCATTCTTCCGTCTCTTACATGATGCAGAAGATCCCGATGGGGTCGGTGGTGCGCGGCCTCCATCACTGGGGGGCCTCTTTCATGGTTGTGGCGGTGACCCTTCACCTGCTCCGGACCTTTTTTTACGGCGCCTACAAATACCCGCGGGAGTTGACCTGGATCACGGGCATCTTCATCTGGCTGTTGGTTCTTGGTTTCGGGTTCACCGGTTATCTCCTCCCGTGGGATCAGAAGGCCTACTGGGCGACCATGGTGGGGGCCAATATCGCTTCGCAGGCCCCCTTTCTTGGACCGGCCATCGCCAAGGTGTTGCGCGGAGGGGAGGCGCTGGGGGCCGTCACGCTGACCCGTTTTTACGCCTTTCATGTCCTTCTTCTGCCGGCGTTGACCGCCCTGCTTATCGGCTTTCACCTTTTTTTGGTGGTCCGCATCGGGATTTCGGCCCCTCCGGAGAAGGAAGATAAAAACAAACCATGACCATGCCCGACTGGAAGGAAAAATTCCGCCGACGATACGAAGAGCTGAAAAAAGCGGGAAAGCCTTTTTTTCCAAACATCATCTTCAAGGATACCCTCGCCGTTCTTGTGGTCTTGGCCGCCCTGTTGATTGTTGTCCTGATTCTTCCCGCGCCGCTGGAGGAAATTGCCGACCCCACCGACAACACCTACAACCCGCGTCCCGACTGGTATTTTCTCTTCCTGTTTCAGGCCTTGAAACTGTTTCCCGGCTCTCTCGAGGCGGTGGCCGCCATTATTCTTCCCACACTG
>JACQOY010000086.1 GCA_016207765.1 Deltaproteobacteria bacterium
CCCTTTTCGGTCATTTGCCAGCTGGCCAAACATGCCTTGACCGATGCGGGGCTGAAAAAATTCCTTGCAGATTGGGAAAAAGTGCCGAAATAACTCACTTCCCCTCCTTTGTAAGGAGGGGTTGGGGGAGGTAGAGCGTTAGAGCGGCCGTGGCTCTACCCCACCCGACCTCCCCTTACAAAGGGGAGGAGTTCAAATATGTCAGAGAAAAAATCCGGTTGTGGTTGCTGTTCATTCACCCTCGGTTGTTTTTTCGGGATGGTTCTTCTTGTGGTCCTTGTCGGAGGGGGCGGTTTTTTTGTCGTTACCCAAACCGGATTTCTGTTCGACCAGGGCCTAAAATACGGTTATCCCTACCTTCGCCCCCATATTGAAAAGACGCTTCCATCCGACTTGACCTCCGACCAGAAAAAGCAGATTTTACAACGGATTGATCAGGATGTGATCGGCTATTTAACCCTGCCGGCCAAGGATCGTCGTGCCGTCCGCGCCAAGATAGGGGAAATGGTGAAATCGTGGAGTAATCCGCAGATCGACAAGGAGATGCAGTTGCGGGAGATCGAGGCGTTGATCCAGGAATTGAAAAACAAACAGGGTTTTTTCATGACGCAGGATGTTACATTATGGGTTTGACACCCCGAACGGAAATTTTATAGGTTTTAAGTGCTATGCCAGATAATATCTTCACCCGGCCCGAGCGCCGCAATTACCGCCGTGTCAATGTCGATGTGGAAGTTGACCTTCTCCTCGATGGTCAGAACGTCAAAACCACCGCCACCAACATCAGTTGCGGCGGGATGTATCTTCCGATCAGAAAAAAAGAGGTTCAGGAACAGGAAAGAATCCAGGCTGTGGTTCATCTTCCCGATTTCGGCAAGCCGGTGGTGGTGGCGGGCGAGGTGGCCCGCGTGGAAAAAGGTTCTTTTTTAAGCAGACGCAGGGGGGGCCTGGCCATACGCTTTTCCGGCCTCTACGACGACAATATTCTGGCCATTGATCGGTTCATCAAAGACAAACTCCATTAAGGGCATCTCTAAAAACTGTCGTCCCCGTGAAAACGGGGACCCAGACATGTCCCCATGAAAATGGGGAACCAGTACGAAAAAACTGGATTCCCGCTTCCGCGGGAATGACAAAAAACGGGTTCTTGGAGGTGCCCTTAAGTCATTCTACTTCGCCGATCCTTTCCCTTCCATCATCTTGCTGTATCCCTTGATTGCCTCCATAATTTCAATCGGCACGGCCAACACCACCGTGTTCGAGGCGGTGGGTCCCAAGCCGTCGATGGTTTGCAGGGTTCTCAACTGCATCGCCCCGGGGCTGGTTGTCATGGTGGCGGCGGCGGCGGCCAGGTTGAAGGCCGCCTCCTTGTCCCCTTCCGCCTTGGTGATGGTGGCCCGTTTTTCGCGTTCGGCCGAGGCTTGGCGGCTCATCATCTTTTTCAAATCTTCCGGCATGTCGATATCCTGGATTTTGATGTTCGAAACCTCCAGCCCCCAGTTGGCGCTTTCTTTTTCGACCATCTGCTCGATTTCTTTTCCGATTTTTTCCCGCTCCGCCAAAAGTTGGTCGAGCGTCATGCCGCCGATCACGTCGCGCAGAGTGGCCTGGGCATACTGGCTCATGGCAAAGGTGTAATTTTGAACGCGGATGATGGCGTCTTCGGGCTTTAAGACCTTGAAATAGACGACGCCGTTGATGGATACCGGGACATTGTCTTTGGTGATGACCTGTTGTTTGGGGATATCGAGGGTCAGAATGCGCGTATCCACAAAAATGGCGCGGTCAATAACGGGGATGACAAGGCAGATTCCGGGCCCCTTGATGGAGGAAAATTTTCCCAGCCTTAGGATGATGATTCGTTCCCACTGGTCGGCGATCTTGATCGCCATAGAAACCAAAAGGGCGAAGAAAAAGGCCCCCACGCCGACAATCCCCCCCAGTGGCGGACTAATGGCTGTGACGACGACGGCGACAAATTCGCCAATACCCAGAAGAATCAAAAAGAAAAGAAAATTGACGGCTTTCATGGGGGCACCTCCTTTAAGTTTTTTGAGACAGGAAACAAGCCCCTAACAAAATTATCCGATCTCCACAAGCTTTCGCTTTCCCGATGCGCCGCTTAAAATTTCAACGGTGCTCTGTGGCACCGAAAAATGCCGGGCCAGAAGATTGACAACCGCCTTGTTGGCCTTTCCTTCAACCGGGGGTTCTTTTACAAAAACGCGCAGGGAACCGTCCGGGAGTATTTCCACCTTTTCCTTCCTGGAGCGCGGTTTGACCTGGATCCAAATTTTCACCGTCATCAGTCCTATTTGTTTTTCTTTGCTTTCCTCAAGCAAATTTTCTAGGCTCCGCTCGCATTTCACGGAAGGGTGGCCGAGTGGTTGAAGGCGCCAGACTCGAAATCTGGTATAGTCGAAAGGCTATCGTGGGTTCAAATCCCACCCCTTCCGCATGAGTCAGACAATTTGTCCCTCCCACAGTTTTCGGCAAAAATCTTTCCAGTGCATCAACTCGATGCCGTCCTCGGTCTTGCGATAACCGGGTTCTCTCGAAACAAGCAGACAGCGTTTCGGGGTTTGTTCTTCTTTCAAGGCGCGCATTCCCTTTAAATGCCGGGACGAGACTTTTATTGCGGCCTTGAATTCCAGGGCCGCTTTCAGGTTGCCGATGATCAGGTCCACTTCATAGCCCGAAGCGGTGCGCCAGAAGGTGAGGGGGTCGTCCTTTTCCCGGTAGGAAAGACAGGCCTTCACTTCTTCGATGAGGAAATGCTCAAAGGCATTTCCAAAAATATCGGTACCCGGGACCACCTGTTCAATCTCCGGATTGAGGGAATTGGCGACGCCGACATCGAAAAGATAAAACTTGGCTGTTTCGATAAGCCGTCTGTCTTTTTGTTTTCTCCATGGTTCCAGCGTGTGGCCGAGAAGGGTATCTTCCAGTATTTGATAATAGTCCCTGACGGTGCCGGGAGAAACCCCCACCTCTCGCGCGATATTGGCATAATTGAGCAATTGGCCGTGGGTCAGGGCAACGGTGTTTAAAAAACGGGCGAAGGAGGGAATATTGCGGACAATGGCCTCTTCGATGATTTCCTCTTTGAGGTAGTTTTGAGTATAGGCCTTGAGGAGAGGCCGGGGCTTTTCGCTTAAATAGTGTCTTGGGACCAATCCGGATTGAAGGGCCCGCTCCAGTTGAAAATGGGGGATTTCCCTTGTCACCAGCGGGAAGAGATAAAAAGATACGGCCCGTCCGCCAAGCAGATTTTTGGCCTCCCGTTTGAGTTTTCTGGCGCTGGAGCCGCAAAGGATAAAAAGGGTTGCCGTATTTTCCAACAGCCAGTGAACCTCATCCAGCAAGCGGGGTATTTTCTGAATTTCATCCAGGATGATCAGCTTCGGCTTGCGGGCCAAAATTTCCTCCCGCAGGCGATGCGGCTCGAGGGTCAGTTCCGTGAAAAGATCGGACTTCAACAGGTCGTAATATTTGGCTTGGGGAAATTTTTGCCTGAGGAGGGTGGTTTTTCCGGTCCCCCGCGCCCCCCAAAGAAAGGCCGCCCCCGATCCGGTGAGGGGATTGATGGGGATATCGATTGATAACAGCCGTGAATATTCTGATATTAAGCTCATATGCTGACGATTATCCTAATAATCAATAACACTGTCAACGATTATATGGCACCTCTAAGAACCCGCTTTTTTGTCATTCCCGCGGAAGCGGGAATCCAGAAAATTACTTATGGATCCCCGTTTCGTGAAACAGCACCCTTGTGGTGTCACGGGGATGACGATTTTTAGAGGTGCCCTCTATTTTTTCTCTCTCAAAATGAGAAAATCGTCAATCCTTTGACTTTTTTTACCCACCTCCTTCGCCCTGCAAAATAATTTTTCAAGTTATTTCAGGGGCATCCCTCGGCAATAACACTATAGGTTGTTTGGCATGTGGATTGCATAGTCTCTCTTTGGGGTCATCTCTTTCGGGCAGGAAGTTTTGGCTAAACGTTGTCTATTAATATAAAGAGTATGCATCTCCATTATTTGTGTGATGAATGCCCAAAAAAAGTGTATCTTGGCAGTTATCGGGAATATATGAGCAACGGTGCCCGGCGAGTCAGCCAATCTTTTATCTTGATCATTTCGATGGTTCTCCTGACACCGGCGACGTTATGGGCGGCCAATCAGTCGCCGCAGGCGGTTGCCGGGGACGATCAAACGGTCGAGCTTGGCGCCACCGTTACTCTCGACGGTTCGGCCAGCACCGATCCTGATGGAGGGACGCTCATCTACTCATGGCAGGCGGCGGGCGAGGCCGACTGTGGCCTCGAACTTTCGGCAACCGATCAGTCTACCGTTACCTTCACCGCCCCTTCGGAAGAGGGGGAGTGTGTGCTCAAACTTTATGTGAAAGATGGACAGGGGGGGTTGGATAGCGACGAAGTGACTGTTTTTGTCCAAGCCGCCGAAATTTCCAGCTCAACCATTACCAAAATTGAAGTGGGGCAGGAAATGACAGGGGGCAACGGATGTTCGCTCAATCGGGGAAATGTTTTCTCTACCATCTCCATGACCTTTCCCCTGTTTTTCCTTTTTGGGGCCGTACTTTTGGCGGCAAGACGCAACTCTCGTGGTTGTCCTGCCGATAATGATAATGTAAAGGAGCAAAGACTTACGAAAATTTTTGAATGATTTTTTTTGGTACAAAAACTTCTATTGAAGGGAGTCACCGATGAAAACATCGTCGCAATCATCCATCATCGTATCATTCAGCCTTTTTGTGGCCGTCTTGACCGCCATCGGCATTTCGGGCGGCATGAGCGGTTGTAGCGGCGGGGGAGGGGGGAGCGACAAAACCACCCTCTATATCGACTCCGACAGCGATGGATATGGCTCCGATGCCTCGGACGCCGCAACAATCAAGGCGAGCCTCAAAGATGCGGTGGCCGATTCGTCCGGAACTGTTTCTCTCACTCAAGACGGTGTTGCCTATGTGAACAACGCCACCGACTGCAACGATTCCGACGAAAACATCAACCCGGCCATGGCCGATACGGCAGGCGACGGCACCGATCAGAACTGCGACGGCGCGGATGATGAGGCGGCCGGGGAATCGGTGAGCGAGCCGGGAACAGGCGCTACCGATGACGATGGGGATGGATATACAGAGGAACAAAACGACTGCGACGACACCAATGCCGCTATTAGTCCGGCGGCAACGGAGACCGATGGTGATGGTGTGGACAGCAATTGCGATGGGGAAGACAATGTTTTGGTCCTGATCGATGTCGATGGCGATGGTGTTGTTGCCGAAGATGACTGCGACGACAACAACGCCGCCATCGGGGGAAAAACCATCTATTATGCCGATACGGATAGCGACACATTCGGCAATTTGGAGTCGACGCTGTCATCGTGTGATTCTTCCGCGCCGACCGGATATTCCGCAAATTCCACCGATTGCAATGATTCCAATGCGACCATCTATCCCGGCGCCACAGAGACAGCCGATGACGGCATCGATCAGGATTGCAACGACACCGACAAGCATTCATGGTCTTTAGGTAGGATAGGGCCCGTGGTTACTCCGGGGATTCTCAGCAAAGGAGATGCAATAGAGTGGGATGGCAGTGCTATCTGGAATGGCATCGATTTCGAGATCAAGGATCCAAGCAGTAGCACCACCAACGATTGCGAGGACTGGGCCTCTTACATCAACAAGTTTTCTTCTTATCTGTCCAATGTTACCTATGAGGCCTCAAGCGATAATACCGCAATGAAGGTGACCTTCGATGCCAAAAGCGCCTACAACGGGTATTACAACGCCGATTCGGACAGCTACCGCAGTTCAGCAGACAAAGACTACGAATACAGCAATTATTATACAGCCGTGGCCGGCAACAAGAAATATTTCAATGTGTTCAGCGGCTCGGTGACCTTCACCTGCGACACGACCCTGGATACCAAGAATGGCGGTGGCAAGGACGGATATTGTGTCTATAACGAATCGACTCAGGGTGCCAGCGCTGTCACCGTCGATCTGGAAAGCAAAACCGGTTTGTCCTCCAGCGAACTCGCCGGTATGAAGGCCTTTATTTTGCTCAAGGGATTTTCCATTGCATACGAAGACGGCAAATATCATCAATACAACGATGGTTATGCCGGTGTATCACTGGCCTCTGAAACACCGGATGCTACGAATGACGTCAAGATCAGCATCATTACCAATTTTGACGATGGCTCTTACGGTAGCGGTCACGACGATTATGAGGCGATGGTCAGCTATACCATCGTGGTATACAATCCGGACTACGTCGCGATCTCAAAAACTACTGATGACAGCGCCACATATGAGTTATTTGATTCAATGCATAGCTATGACGCCAAAATCCCTGTCTCCATGACCGTCAGCTCTGCGGCAGATGACATGGCATACGCAGACTTTGTCGCCCAAGACAGCCCGATTTTCGTCGGTTTTACCAAGTGGGGCTATGACAACGACAATTCGGAAGATTATATGCTCAAGCGCATATACGGGCATGCCGTTATGTACGAGTGGGATAAAACCTCTTCGACGGCGGGCACGGCAACCATTGATTTGGGCGCCGCGCAATATCGCCATGCATGCAAAAAACGCGGGACTGTAGATGGCACAGGCTACACGGCTGATCGGCCCGAGATGACCATCGCTCCCAACCAGATGGAGTTGCTGGTTGTAGCCTGCAAAGACAACACGGTCTGCAGGGCGCGTACTGTCTTTAAAGCCACTGAGGAGACAAGTAGCAGTAGCACGCAGACACTCAGTGATGATCAAACGATTAGTGGCCTTGCTCCTACCGAATAATGCCGGAATTGGTTGGAGAAAATCGATGAAGTGCAAAAACCCCGGGATTCTCTCCGGGGTTTTTGCTTGATTATGAAGGTATGAGTCAAAAAATGTCTTTTTGTTGCAGTAGGGGTTTTGACCCTCACGTATGTCGGAATGTGAAAACAGGCTGGTTAAAATCCTATCCCATCCCCGAAATTGTCGCCGAGCGTCCCTGGTAGCCCCAAAATTCCTTGGCTATTTTTTCCGGGGCGTGGCAGAGAGGGGCGAAAGGAGCAAATCATGGCCATTGTCGAAGAATCGGAATACAAGGGGAATCCCCTTTTGGTGCTCAAAAATACGGCGGAGGATCGTTACCCCTTTTCGTTTGGCATCAAAAAGGCCAAACTGATCATCGAGCATTTCGAAGACATCAAAAAATTCGTCGCCAAGAACGACAAGGAAAAAAGCGAAGAATAAAAATCAGTCTTCTTTGGCTTTTGCCATGGCGTCCTTGCACGCTGTGCTCAAGTCCGCCTCATGTTCCTTGAGGCATTTTCCCGGTTTGCCGCCTTTCCCTTTTTCATCGGCGCAGTATTTTTCCCTGTCGCTTTTGCAGGCGGTGTGAACGGCGTCACGGTTCTCAACGTTTTCTTTGCATTCGCTGGAAAGTTCATTAAGGTGCTCGTGCAGGCATTTGATGATGCGGCCTCCCCCTTTTTCGACACCGGAACAAAACTTTTCCAGATCGGATTTGCAGTCGCCTTTGCCGCTTGCCGTGGAATAGCCCGCGGCGCCGATAATCACTCCACACGCAACAAACATGATAGTACGCTTTAGCATAATATTTTTTTCCTCCTGACAAGAAATAGGCATCAAACCACGACGACCCGCACATGGGTCATCGCCGGTTCATTGCCGGTATTATTTAGACGTGTAGTGACCCCCAAAAGGTTCATTTTCACGATCTGATTGCAAAATAGTGGGTTAGGGGCTAAAAAGGCCGTTCTGGATCGTACGAAATAGGCGTTTCGTACAGGGAAGGGTGGCCGAGCGGCTTAAGGCGCACGCTTGGAAAGCGTGTGTACCTTCACCGGTACCGTGGGTTCAAATCCCACC
>JACQOY010000087.1 GCA_016207765.1 Deltaproteobacteria bacterium
AAGCGGCCGAGATTCTTCGATGCTTAGGGAAGGGGTCATCACATTTGCCCGCCTTGGCTTAAGCCCCAAGGGGCTTAAGATTGCGGCGGGCCTGCATTCAGGGAGATATTATGAATTTAAAAAAAATCATTGTCCCGGTTTTGTTTGTTTTGCTCTCCGGCTTTTCTTTAATGACTGTTTCCTGCGGGGAACCGGAGCGCTTCGATTTGTCGGGTGATGGCGGTATCACCGATGAAAATCCCAGCGAGAGCCCCGATGAAGGGGATGCCGGTGATGAGGGGACGGCGACCGACTCCGACGGCGACGGTGTTGCGGACGAATCGGATAATTGCCCCGGGGATGCCAATGCCGATCAAACCGACACCGACAGCGACGGCGACGGCAATGTCTGCGACGACGACAATGACGGTGACGGTGTTGCCGACACCAGCGATGCCTTTCCGGACGATTCAACCGAATTATCCGACAGCGATCTGGATGGAGTGGGGGATAACAGCGACAATTGCCCAAGCGTCTCCAATGCCGATCAGTCGGATATCGACGGCGATGGAATGGGCGATGTCTGTGACGACGATGCCGATGGCGATGGCATTGCCGATGAAAGCGACAATTGCCCCGACAATTCAAACAGCGACCAGGCCGATCTGGATGACGATGAAACAGGTGATCCGTGTGACGACGATGCCGATGGCGACGGCTATACCGCCGACGAGGGGGATTGCGATGATGCCGATTCTGCTCTGAATCCCGGCGCGACTGAAACAGAGGATGGTATCGATAACGATTGTGATGAAATCGTGGACAACCACCTCAGTTCAACTGACGATGATGGAGACGGTTATTCTGAGGACGATGGTGATTGTAACGATGCCGATTCCGCTTTAAATCCAGGTGCTACTGAAGCGGAAGACGGCATTGATAATGACTGCGATGGCCTTGTTGACAATCATACCGACTCCTACGACGACGACGACGATGGAATCACCGAAAACGACGGCGATTGCGATGATGACGCCGCCTCTATTTATCCCGGTGCGGCGGAAATTTTTGATCTGGCCGATTCCGATTGTAACGGAGCCGCCGATGAAAATTTCGGTTTGTCCGGTTCGTCTTCTCTGATTGATGGGCAGAACTCGGGCGATCAATTTGGCAGGGCGGTGACCATTGTGGGGGATGTAAACGGCGATGGATTGGATGATTTCGCCGTGGCCGCCCCCTACGCGGATGACGGTGCCGATTCCAATGTCGGCAAAACATACCTCTTTTATGGAACCGACCCGTTTTCCGGCAGTCTCGATGTGTCGGAGGCCGATGTCACCTTTGTGGGGGAGGCGGCAAATGATTATTCCGGCACCTCGGTTTCCACGGCTGGCGATGTCAATGCCGACGGATTTGCCGATTTTTTGATTGGTGCTTACAAGAATGACGGGAGCGGGACAGACCAGGGAAGGGTTTATCTTGTCTATGGCTCGGATGCCTTGTCCGGTTCTTCCGATCTGGCCAGTACCGCGGATATTACAATCACGGGAGGGAATAATTACGATTATTTTGGATTTCATGTTGCAAGGGGCGGCGATATCAACGGAGATGGCTACGAGGATTTTTTGGTTGGCGCCTATGGAAATGACGATGGGGGAAACTCCTCAGGCAAAGTCTATGTTTTTTACGGGTCGGATTCTCTCTCCGGCACGTTGACCGCCTCTGACGCCCATGCGACTTTCACCGGTGAAAACGTCGGCGACGTTGCCGGAAAGACGGTTGCCCCGGCAGGGGATGTCGATGGGGATGGTTACGATGATTTCCTCATTGCCGCCCCTTCCTACGATCATAATTCCGATTCGAGCGCCGGAAAGGTCTACCTTGTTTACGGGCAGGACCCGGATGGTGATGCGCCGTTAACCGGTGATATCGATCTTTCCTCTGTGGGAGCGAGTGTCGATGGGGCCTCGTTTATCGGGGAGGATGCGGGAGACAACCTCGGCCTCTCGCTTGTGGGTGTTGGGAATGTATCGGGCTCTGCATACGATGATTTTGTCCTCGGCGCCTATAAGAGCGATACCGGCGGTTCTGACTCGGGAGAGGTTTATCTCTTTACGG
>JACQOY010000088.1 GCA_016207765.1 Deltaproteobacteria bacterium
ACTGGGACAACATCGTCCGCAACAGCGGCAACACCGACAATGCGGTCAAACTGTCGGTTTCGGTGAAGTAAGTAAATTTGACAGGAATTAAAAAAACCTAGGCCCCTGTTTTCCACAAACAGGGGCCTAGGTTTAGCCCCTCATCCTTTGCACGTTAACCCTCTTTCTCTCCCTCCCCACAATTGCCCTTACAGGCTCACTCTTGGCCGGTGTCAATCAAGTAAGGGATACGTCTTGACATTTCTTCGTATACCTCGGAATCACGCCGAATGCCGATTTTTACAATTTGAACGATAACTTCCCGCTTTTCTATTCGATAAATGACTCGATAATCACCAACCCGCAACCGCCAAAAACCTTTTAATCATTGTTAACAAATGTTAATATAAATAAAGAAGACGGATAACCAAGAGGTCATCATTATGTACCATTTCAACCAACCAGCCACATTAGTCGGGGTTTCCGAACTAAGAACTCAGCTTGATAAAGTCTTAAAGCTGGCCAAAGACTCGAAAGTTTTCCTGGGTAAAAGACAAAAACCGGTAGCCGTTATTGTTCCCATTGAAGAATACCAGGAAATGGAAGATTTGCTTGACCGCGTTGAAGACATGGTTTTGGGTTATATGGCCAAAGAACGTTCCGAATCTTCGCAACCCGCAGATTACATCTCTCTCGAAGAAATGAAGAAAAGAGCAGGGTTTAAAAAATCAGCCCAATAGAAAAGCCGTGTGTCAAGGGCAGCCCCTTTTTTTACACGTTAAACCGGAAGTGCATAAGGTCGCCGTCGTGGACCACGTACTCTTTCCCTTCCAGCCGCATGAGTCCCGCCTCCTGGACTTTCTGCTCCGAACCGTATTTCAACAAATCGTCATAGTGGTACACATCGGCGCGGATGAACCCTTTTTCGAAATCGGAATGGATCTTCCCCGCCGCCTGCGGGGCCTTGGTTCCCTTTAGAATTGTCCATGCCCTAACCTCCGTGGGCCCGGCGGTAAAGTAAGTGATCAGATTCAGCAAATGATATCCGGCATGCGCCATGGAATCGAGCCCCGACTCCTTAAGGCCGTAATCTTTCAAAAACGCCTCCCTCTCATCCTCCTTCATCTGCACAATCTCCGACTCCACCGTTCCGCAAATGACCACCGCATCAGCCCCTTCTTTTGAGGCGAGCATTTTCACTTTTTTGACTTCCTCCCCCCAACTGGCGGGCGGCCCTGCCGCCTGGGCTTCGTCCACGTTGCACACATACAGAACCGGTTTCATCGTGATAAGAAAAAGTTCGCGGATGATTTCCTGCTCCTCGGCGGTCAACTGCAGACTGCGGGCGGTTTTTCCCTCGTTTAACCCCTTTTGCACCTTTTCATAGACGGCCATTTCGACAGCCGCTTTTTTATCCCCCACTTTGGCCAATCGGACCGTTTTTTCCACCCGTGCGGTCACCGACTGAAGATCGGCCAGAATCAACTCGGTGTTGATCACCTCCACATCGCGCACCGGATCGACCTCCCCGTGCACATGCACCACATCCGGATTTTCAAAACAACGGACGATATGCGCAATGGCATCGACATTCTTGATATGCCCCAGAAATTTGTTCCCCAACCCCTCCCCCTTGGAGGCCCCTTCCACGAGCCCCGCGATGTCAACAAATTCGACGGAGGTCGGCGTCACCTTTTCCGGCTTGAAAATTTCGGCAATTTTTTTGAGTCGTATATCCGGAAGGGGGACCACCCCCACATTCGGGTCGATGGTGCAAAAAGGGTAGTTCGCCGCCTGCGCCCCGGCATCTGTCAGGGCGTTAAAGATGGTCGATTTGCCCACGTTGGGAAGACCGACAATGCCGCAGTTAAAACCCATTTCTTAAGACCAGTGACCCGTGACCCGTGACCAGAGACCTAAAGCTTTTAGTCCCTGGTCCCTGGTCCCTAGTCACTGGTCTCTTCAGACTTCCATAATCACCGGTATGACCACCGGTTTTCGCTCCAGGGCCTTTTTGAAAAATCGCCGCAGGACAATCCGCACTTCCTCCTGCACCTCCACCATATCGGTGAGCGCCGAAAGATTGAAGGCGGAAAGGGCCTTCAGCACCACCTTTTTGGCCTCGGTCAATAGCAATGCCTCTTCTTCTTCCTCGATAAAACCGCGTGAAATCAGTTCGGGTCCGCGGATAATCTCGCCGGTTTTCCGGTCGATCATCAGGATGCAGATGACGATTCCGGTATCGGATAGATGTTTCCGGTCGCGCAAAACCGCATCGCCAACATCTCCCACCCCTTTGCCGTCCACGAACACCCGCCCTGTCTGGACCGCGTCGCCCCGTTTGGCCCCTTTCCGTTCAAAAACAACCGGCGTTCCGTTTTCAACGACAAGGGCGTTTTTGCTCCCCCATCTTTCGGCCAGGTCGGCGTGCCGCATCAGATGGCGGTATTGTCCGTGAATCGGAATGAAATATTTCGGCTTTAGCCGCCGGACAATTTCCTTGAGTTCATCCTGGTGCGCATGGCCGGAGGTATGAATTTCGTGTACCGATTCGTAGAGAACACGGGCCCCCCGCCGGCTTAAGTTGTCGATCACGGAAAAAATGTTCCGTTCGTTGCCGGGAATCACCTTCGAGGAAAACAAAACAAGGTCCCCTTCGCCAATTTGAAACGGCTTGAACTGATCGCAGGCCATTCGCGAGAGAACCGACCGCGGTTCCCCCTGGGTTCCGGTAACCAGGCACATCACCCGGTCGGGCTTTAAGCCGTGCGTCTCTTCCACATCCAGGACTTGAACCCCCTCAAACGAAAGTCTTCCCAACCGGCGCGCCAGAGAGGTGTTCTCGCGCATGCTCCGCCCCACCAGGGCGACACTTCGCCCAAGGCTTTTGGCCGTATTCACCAGCGCCTGCACCCGATGGATATTGGAAGAAAAGAGGGTGGCGATGATCCTCCCCTTGTGTTTTCCGCAGATTTTTTTCAACTGCCGTTCCACCTCGCGTTCGGACAGCGTGGCGCCGGGTTCCAAAACATTGGTCGAATCGGAAAAAAGGGCCAGAACACCGCTTTTGCCGACAGCCGAAAATTTTTTGAGATCGATCACACGTCCATCGATGGGAGTTTTGTCGATTTTCCAGTCGGTTAAGTGGACAACCGGGCCCCATGGCGTGCCGATAACAAGGCAAGAGGCATCAATGATGCTGTGATTGACGAAAATCGTGTCGATCTTGAACGAACCGACCGAAATTGAATCGCCGGGGTCAAAAACGGTCACCTGCGGTTTCCGGATGAGGGGGTATTCGTCCAATTTTTGTTCGATTAACCCCGCGGTAAACGGCGCGGCGTAAACGGGAAGATTGAATTCCTGGAGCAGAAAGGGAATCGCCCCGACGTGATCTTCATGACCGTGCGTCAAAACCACCCCTTTGAGCTTGTGCCTGATCTGATGAAGATAGGAAAAATCGGGAATGATGAGATCAACGCCCAAAGTCTCTTCGTTGGGAAACATCGAGCCGCAATCGACGACAAACGCCTCCTTCTCGGTTTCGTAGAGCATGCAATTGAGGGCGCCGATTTCGCCCACTCCGCCAAGAGGGGTCACTTTTAAATTTAAAGTCATAATTTTGTATGTTTCGTCCTGCGGCGAAACACCACGAGTTGCGTGTAATTCACGCTACCCAAGCCCTTGCGAAATTACACGGCAAAGTCAGGCTTCGAGATTACAAACGAACCAAAAATTTATTGAATGGATCGATGGGCTATGTTACAT